>CAMLOC010000639.1 GCA_946481465.1 uncultured Shinella sp.
GAAATTGTACTGCGCGTTCATGACCTGGAAGCCGATGCCCTTGTTGGCGCCGATCATCTCGGCGGCGATGAGCAGCAGCAGCGCCGTGGTGGCCGAAAGGCGCAGGCCCACGAAGATGGCCGGGACCGAGGCCGGCAGCACCACACGGCGGAAGATGGCCAACCGGCCCGCCCCGTAGGTCCGCGCCATCTCGATCAGCTTGGTGTCCACTTCCTTCACGCCGCCGATGGTCGACAGCAGCAGCGGGAACAGGGTGGCCCAGAAGATGACGAAGACCTTGGAGGTCTCCCCGAGCCCGAGCAGCAGGATGAAGACCGGATAGAGCGCCAGCGCCGAGGTCTGGCGGAAGAACTGGAACAGCGGATCGAGCGCCTGCTCCACGATGCGCGCCTGCCCCATGACAAGGCCGAGCGGGATGCCGATGGCGACGGCCGCGGCGAAGGCGATGCCGGCGCGCTGGAGGCTGATTGCGACGTCGTCGACCAGCGCTCCGCTGGAAATGCTGCCCCACAACGCCGAGAAGATGACGTCGAGCGGCGGGAAGACGGCCGGGTTGACCCAGCCTTGGCTCGCGGAGATCTGCCAGAGCGCCAGGAAGGCGACCACCAGTCCGTAGCGGGCGAGGAAGGCGGGGAGAACCGCCTTCAGCTTCGCGGCGAGCGCGGTGGGCCGGTTCCCGAGGCGGAAATCCGCGCCGAGGGTGGAATTGACGTTCTCATAGGACATGGTCGTCTCCTATTCGGCGGCCTGGACGGCGGCGCGCGCGCCGGCCCAGCGGTTGACGGGGAACGGCAGGCCGAGGTTTTCGCGCAATGTCGTGCCCTCGTATTCGGTGCGGAACAGGCCGCGGCGCTGGAGCTCGGGGATGACGAGATCGACGAAATCGTCGAGCGCGGTGGGCAGCCAGGGCGGCAGGATGTTGAAGCCGTCGGCGGCCTCGTTCTCGAACCATTCCTGCAGGGTATCGACGATCGTCTCGGGCGTGCCGACGATCGTGTAGTGGCCGCGGGCGGAGGCGATCCACTGGTAGAGCTGGCGAATGGTGAAATTGTTCTCGTCGGCGATCTGGCGGATCAGCGCCTGGCGGCTCTTCATGCCCTCGGTCGGCGGGGCGGGCGGCAGCGGGCCGTCGAGATCGTAGCCATGAAGATCGAGCGTACCGCCCGTCAGCCCGTTGAGCAGGCCGACGCCGTCCTCCTCGACGATCAGCGCGGTCAGCCGGTCGTATTTCTCCCGCGCCTCCTCCAGCGTGCGGCCGACGAAGGGCGAGACGCCGGGCATGATGAGGATATGGTCCGGGTTGCGGCCGAGGCCGCGGGCGCGCGCCTTGATGTCGCGGTAGAATTCCTGCGCCGTGCCGATGTGCTGGTGCGCGGTGAAGATCACTTCCGCCGTGGCGGCGGCAAGCCCGCGGCCGTCATCGGACTGGCCGGCCTGCACGATGACGGGATGGCCCTGCGGCGAACGGGTGACGTTCAGCGGCCCGCGCACCTGGAAATGCTCGCCGCGATGCTCGCTCTCGTGCAGCTTTTCCGGGTCGTAGAAGACGCCGCTCTCCTTGTCGCGCAGGAAGGCATCGTCCTCGAAACTGTCCCAGAGTTTCTTGACCACCTCGACATGCTCGGCGGCGCGGCGATAGCGGGCGGCATGGGGCAGCTGGGTCTCGCGGTTGAAGTTCTGCGCGGTCGGATCGCCCGTCGTGGTGACGACGTTCCAGCCGGCGCGGCCGCCGGAGATGAGATCGAGCGAGGCGAATTTGCGCGCCGTGTTGTAGGGCTCCTCGTAGGTCGTCGAGGCGGTGGCGATGAAGCCGAGGTTTGTCGTGAAGGGGGCGAGCGCCGAGAACAGCGTCACCGGCTCGAAGCCTGCCACGCGGGCATTGCCCCCTTCCCGCGCGCCGCCGAAGCCGATGGCGAGGTTGTCCGCCAGGAAATAGGCGTCGAACAGGCCCCGCTCGGCGGTCTGGGCGAGCTGCTTGTGGAATTCGAAGCTGGTGGCGCCGTCCGCCGGCTGGTCGGGATGCCGCCAGGAGGCGACGTGCTGGCCGCCGCCGGGAAGGAAGGCGCCGAGCCTGATCTTGCGTGTCATCGTGTTTCCTTTCATCGCATGGGAAGGGCCGCGTCGGCCGCAGGGTCTCGATCCCGCCCTCGGCGGGGTATGCAGTGCATGGAGTCTGGATGCGGGAGCGGCGGAACGCCGCTCAGCGGGCGTCAGGACAGGGCATGGTAGCGGCCGTCCTGGTAGAGCAGCGAACGGCCGGCGCCGAGGCGGATCGCCAGGACCCTGCCGATGACGATGACATGGCTGTGCCGCTCGATGGCCTCCTCGACGACGCAATCGATCGCCGCGACGGCATCGGCAAGCAGCGGCGCGCCGCTGACGGCGGTGGTCCAGTCCGCGCCGCGATAGCGATCGGCGCCGCGCAGGCCGCCGCGGCCGGCGAACTGGTTGGCGAGCGCCTCATGCGCATCGCCGACGATGTTGATGCCGAGATGGCCGAAGCGCTCGACGACGGGCCAGGTGGAGGAGGTACGGTTGAGCGAGACCAGCATGCGCGCAGGCTCGACGGAAAGCGCCGTCGCCGAGGTGACGGTGGCGCCCGTGCGGGCCTCGCCCTCGCCGGCCGTGATGATGCTGACGCCGCCGCCAAGCGTGCGCAACGCCGCCTTCAGCGCGTCGGCATCGGCCGGATGGTCCACCACCGCCGCGGCGCCGCGGAGATTGAAATGCGTGTTTTCGACATGGGCGTTCATCGTTCCCGCTCCGCTTGTGATCCTCGATGGTCATAGGGATACCAAGCGGACGGCGGGGCCGGCAGGCACGCCATTCTTTATTTGACTATTTTTATAGAAAATATGAATTTCTATCGCGCACGGCCTGAGGCGACCTCACCAGACCGTGCCACGCGCGGCGACCGCCTCCACCCGCGTGACAATGCCGCCGCGATGGAAGACCATGCGATCGAACAGGTTGCTGACGACGCAGGTATGGTTCGGCACGATATGCACCACGCTGCCGACGGCGGGAAACGCGCCCCGGCAATCCTTGAGGTCGACCACCGCGTGCTCTTCCGAAAGCGAAACGATGCGGGCGCCCTCGTGGCCCTCGATCTCGCCGTAGTCGCTGAAACCGAGGAGGTCCGAGGTCAGCGCCTTGGAGCCGGCATCCAGCACGGCGCGATCC
>CAMLOC010000640.1 GCA_946481465.1 uncultured Shinella sp.
GCGTGAGCTGAACGCAGACGACGTGATCTTCTCGTTCGAGCGCCAGTACAAGGAAGACAACGCCTGGAACAAGTACGTGCCGGGCGCGTCCTGGGAATACTTCTCCGGCATGGGCCTGCCCGATGTGCTGGACAAGATCGAGAAGGTCGACGACCTGACGGTCAAGATCACGCTGAAGCGCCCGGAAGCGCCGCTGCTCGCCAACCTCGGCATGCCCTTCATCTCGATCGTCTCCAAGGAATATGCCGACAAGCTGCAGGCTGACGGCAAGATGGAGCTGATGAACCAGCAGCCGCTCGGCACCGGCCCGTTCACCTTCGTCGCCTACCAGCCGGATGCCGCGATCCGCTACAAGGCCAACCCGGACTACTGGGGCGGCAAGCAGAAGATCGACGATCTCGTCTTCGCGATCACCACGGATGCCGCCGTTCGCGCTCAGAAGCTGAAGGCTGGCGAATGCCACCTGATGTCCTATCCGAACGCGGCCGACGTCGCCGAACTGAAGGCCGATCCGAACCTGCACGTCTCCGAGCAGGCCGGCCTGAACGTCGCCTACCTCGCCTACAACACGCTGGTTCCGCCGTTCGACAAGGTCGAGGTCCGCAAGGCCCTCAACATGGCGATCAACCGCCAGGCCATCGTCGATGCCGTCTTCCAGGGTGCGGCAACGGTCGCCAAGAACCCGATCCCGCCGACCATGTGGTCGTATAACGACGCCGTCGTCGACGATGCGTTCGATCCGGAAGCCGCCAAGAAGCTGCTTGAAGAAGCAGGCGTCAAGGATCTCAAGATGAAGATCTGGGCGATGCCGGTTGCCCGTCCGTACATGCTGAACGCCCGTCGTGCAGCGGAACTGATGCAGGCCGACCTCGCCAAGATCGGCGTCACGGTCGAGATCGTCTCCTACGAATGGGCCGAATACCTGAAGCTCTCCTCCGCCAAGGACCGCGACGGTGCGGCCATCCTCGGCTGGACGGGCGACAACGGCGACCCGGACAACTTCCTCGACACCCTGCTCGGTTGCGACGCCGTCGGCGGCAACAACCGCGCGCAGTGGTGCAACAAGGAGTTCGACGATCTCGTGACGAAGGCGAAGGAAACCTCCGACATCGCCGAGCGCACGAAGCTCTACGAACAGGCGCAGGTCGTCTTCAAGAAGGAAGCCCCCTGGAACACGCTCGACCACTCGCTCGCCGTCGTCCCGATGAGCAAGAAGGTCTCCGGCTTCATCCAGTCGCCGCTCGGTGACTTCATCTTCGACGGCGTAGACATCGCCGAGTAAGATCGGCTACGAGAAAGGCACGCCGCAAAGAGCGTGCATTGGCCGGCGGCTCGAAGACATTCGGGCCGCCGGTTTTTCACAAAAAAGAAGGGATTGGCTCCCATGTTTCGTTTTATCTTCGGGCGGCTTGCCGTCCTGATACCCACGTTCCTCGGGGTATCGCTCATCGCGTTCTCCTTCATCCGACTTCTGCCGGGCGATCCGGTCATGCTGATGTCGGGTGAACGCGTCATGTCTCCGGAAAGACATACCGAGCTCATGCACCAGCTCGGCCTCGACCGGCCGATGTACATCCAGTATTTCGACTACCTCGCCGGCCTGCTCACGGGCGACTTCGGCTCGTCCATCGTGACCAAGCGGCCGGTGCTCGATGATTTCATGCTGCTCTTCCCGGCAACGCTGGAGCTTTCGCTCTGCGCCATCATCGTCGCCGTCGTGCTCGGCATTCCGGCCGGCGTGCTCGCGGCGGTGAAGCGGGGGACCTGGCTCGATCAGTCGATCATGGGCATCAGCCTCGTCGGCTATTCGATGCCGATCTTCTGGTGGGGCCTGCTGCTCATCATCTTCTTCTCCGGCTATCTCGGCTGGACGCCGGTCTCGGGGCGCATCTCGCTGATGTACTTCTTCCCGCAGGTCACCGGCTTCATGCTGATCGACAGCCTGATCTCGGGCCAGGCGGGGGCGTTCAAGTCGGCGCTGACCTACCTGATCCTGCCGACGATCGTGCTTGCGACGATCCCGCTCGCCGTCATCGCGCGCCAGACGCGCTCGGCCATGCTCGAAGTGCTCGGCGAGGACTATGTCCGCACCGCCCGCGCCAAGGGCCTCTCGCCGTTCCGCGTCATCGGCATCCATGCCCTGCGCAACGCGATGATCCCCGTCATCACCACGATCGGCCTGCAGGTCGGCGTGCTGCTGGCGGGCGCCATCCTCACCGAGACGATCTTCTCCTGGCCGGGCATCGGCAAGTGGATGGTCGACAGCGTCTTCAAGCGTGACTATGCCGTGGTGCAGGGTGGCCTGATGCTGATCGCCGCCGTCATCATGATCGTCAACCTCGTGGTCGACCTGCTCTACGGCTGGGTCAATCCGCGTATCCGGCACTAGGAGACGATCCATGAGCACGGTTCAAAACACGGCCGACACCAAGACGGGTGGCACGCCGCCCTCGGGCCTTTCCGAATTCTGGTTCTATTTCTCGCGCAACAAGGGCGCCGTCATCGGCCTCGCGTTCTTCCTGGTCATCCTGTTCGTCGCGGTCTTCGCACCCTTCGTCGCGCCGCACAGCCCGAGCAGCCAGAACCGCGAACTGCTCCTCCTGCCGCCGGTCTTCCAGGACGGCGGCATGTGGGGGCACATCCTCGGCACCGACGCCGTTGGTCGCGACATCCTCTCGCGCCTCATCTACGGCGCGCGCTTCTCGCTCTTCATCGGCCTCGTCGTCGTGACGCTGTCGGTGGTGTCGGGCGTCCTGATCGGTCTCGTCGCCGGCTATTTCCGCGGCAAGGTCGACACCTTCATCATGCGCATCATGGATATCATCCTGGCGTTCCCCTCGCTGCTGCTCGCCCTCGTGCTGGTGGCGGTCCTGGGCCCCGGGCTGCTCAACGCCATGATCGCCATCTCGCTCGTCAACCAGCCGCATTTCGTGCGCCTGACGCGTGCGGCGGTGATGACGGAGAAGTCGAAGGACTATGTCGTCGGCTCCAAGGTCGCGGGCGCCGGCACGCTTCGCCTGATGTTCCTGACGATCCTGCCGAACTGCCTCGCCCCGCTCATCGTGCAGGCGACGCTCGCCTTCTCGGCGGCGATCCTCGATGCGGCGGCCCTCGGCTTCCTCGGCATGGGCGCCCAGCCGCCGACGCCGGAATGGGGCACGATGCTCGCCGAAGC
>CAMLOC010000641.1 GCA_946481465.1 uncultured Shinella sp.
ACTTCCTCGACATCGTCTTTGCGATCGACAAGGAATTCGGCATCAAGATCCCGCTGGAACAGTGGACGCAGGACGTCAACGAGGGCAAGGTCGCGACGGAAGAGTATTTCGTCCTGAAGAACCTTTGCGCCAAGATCGACGAACTGCGGGCCGCCAAGGCCTGAGGCAACGGCGCCGGTCGCCCTGCGGCCGTGTTCCGGGCGATCCCGGTGCGTGTGATGCACGGCCTGCCGTTTCCGGCAGGCCTTTCGATTTCCGGAGCCTGCCGGAGGTATCCCGATGCTGCTCGAATATTTCCAGATGATCGATCGCGTGGAGGCCGTCGACGGCGCGCGCCGCGTGCTGAAGGCGCGCTCGGTCGTGCCGTCGAAAAGCCCCGTCTTCGAGGGGCATTTCCCCGGCATGCCGCTCGTTCCGGGCGTGCTGCTCATCGAGACGATGGCGCAGGCCTCCGGCTTCCTCGTGCTCGCCGCGACGGATTTTGCCGCCATGCCCTTCCTGATGAGCGTCGACGGCGCCAAGATGCGCAGCTTCGTCGCGCCGGATGCCGTGCTCGACATCGAGGCGGTGCTGGAGCATGACGGGTCGGGCTACGCGGTGACCAAGGCGAAGATCTCCTCTGCCGGCAAGAAAGTCTGCGACGCGCAACTGAAGCTGCGCACCATGCCGTTTGCCGAAGTGCCGCTTGCGGATATCGTGCGGGCGCGCGCGGGCGAGGTGGGTTTGTTCGAGGCGCTCGAAGCGTCTGCGGAAGGAAGATGAGCATGGCGAACAACGATGTGGTCATCACCGGCGTCGGCATCGTCACCTGCCAGGGTGTCGGGGCGGCGGCGCATGTGGAAATCCTTGGCGGCGCGGACGCGCCGGCGCTCAAGATCGAGACGGAGCGTTTCGCGCCCTATCCGGTGCATCCGATGCCGGAGATCGACTGGAACCAGCAGATCCCCAAGCGCGGCGACCAGCGCCAGATGGAGAACTGGCAGCGCCTCGGCGTCTTCACCGCGGGCCTTGCGCTCGACGATGCCGGCTTCAAGGACAATGCCGAGGCCTGCGGCACGATGGACATGATCGTGGCGGCCGGCGGCGGCGAGCGCGACATCAATGTCGATTCGCTGATCGTCGACGAGGGCCTGAAGCGCAACGACCGCGAGCGCCTGCTCAACGAGAAGCTGACGACGGAACTTCGCCCGACGCTCTTCCTCGCCCAGCTTTCGAACCTGCTTGCCGGCAATATCTCCATCGTCCACAAGGTCACCGGTTCCTCCCGCACCTTCATGGGCGAGGAAGCGGCCGGCATCTCCGCCATCGAGACGGCCTTCCACCGCATCCGCTCCGGCCAGTCGACGCATACGCTCGTCGGCAGCGCGCTGGTGGCCGAGCGGCAGGACGTCATCATGCTCTACGAGGCCATGCAGGCCCATGCGACGGGCGGCTGGACGCCGCTCTGGTCGCGTGACGAGAATGCCGGCGGCGGCATCGTCACCGGCACGGCCGCGGCCTTCCTCGTTCTGGAATCGCGGGCCCACGCCGAGGCGCGGGGCGCACGCATCTATGCGACCATCGACGCCATCGGCGGCGATCGCGGCGCGCGCGACGAGGGGCGGCTGGAAGCCCGCCTCGACCGTCTCGCCGAGGGCGCCGCGGCGGGCGCCGGGACCGTCGTCTTCTCCGGCGCCTCCGGCCAGCACGGCCCGACGGCACGCGAAAAGGCCTGGCTCGACACGCGGTTTGCCGGCAGTCCGGTGCGCGGCTTCAGCGCCGTGACGGGGCAAGCGCTGGAAGCGCAGTTCCCGCTCGGCCTTGCCATCGCCGCCCTGACGCTCGGCGCGGGCGTCAAGGTCGCCCCGTTCGATGCGACGGCCGAGGCCGCGATGGCTGAGGCGGCGAAAAGCGCCGTGGTCACCACGGTCGGCCATGCGCGCGGCGAAGGCGTCGCAATCCTTTCCGCAGAGAAGTAGGAGCCGGCCATGTCGAAAGCCGCTTACAGGGATCATCTCGGCCGCCCCATCGTCGCCGTCACGGGCATGGGCGTCATCACCTCGCTGGGGCAGGGGCTCAAGGACAACTGGAGCGCGCTCGTCGGCGGCGTGTCCGGCATCCACGGCATCACGCGCTTTCCGGTCGACGGGCTGAACACCCGCATTTCCGGCACGGTCGATTTCATCGAACTGCCCGTCGAGAACCCCGTCGAGCGCTCCTATGCCTATGCCCGCGAGACGACCGACGAGGCGCTGGCGCAGGCCGGTCTTTCCGGCGAGTTCGGCGGCCCGCTCTTCCTCGCCGCCCCGCCGATCGAGCCGGATTGGCGCGACCGCTTCGCGCTCGCCGACCGCGCTCCGCCGTCGCAGCGCCCGGGCGATGCCTATGACCGTTTCCTCTCGGCCTTGCGCGAAAAGGCCGAACCCTCCCTGCACGAGGCCTGGGCCTTCGGCGCGATTTCCGAGCGCCTTGCCGACCGTTTTGGCACGCGCGGGCTGCCCGTCACGCTGTCGACGGCCTGCGCCTCCGGCGCGACGGCCATCCAGCTCGGCGTCGAGGCGATCCGCCAGGGCCGCACCGACCGGGCGCTCACCGTCGGCACCGACGGTTCGGTGACGGCCGAGGCGCTGATCCGCTTCGCGCTGCTCTCCGCGCTTTCCACGCAGAACGACCCGCCGACCAAGGCCTCCAAGCCCTTCAGCAAGGATCGGGATGGCTTCGTCATCGCCGAAGGCGCGGCGACGCTGGTGCTGGAATCGCTCGAATCCGCTGTCGCCCGCGGCGCCAAGGTGCTCGGCATCCTCAAGGGCTGCGGCGAGAAGGCTGATCATTTCCACCGCACCCGCTCCTCGCCGGACGGCGGACCTGCCATCGCCACGATCCGCGCGGCGCTGGAAGACGCCGGCATCGACGAGAGCGGCATCGGCTATATCAACGCCCACGGCACCTCGACGCCGGAAAACGACAAGATGGAATATCTCTCCATGTCGACCGTCTTCGGCGACAGGCTGGCGAATATCCCGGTCTCCTCCAACAAGTCGATGATCGGCCATACGCTGACGGCGGCCGGCGCCGTCGAGGCCGTGTTCTCGATCCAGACCATGCTGACCGGCACCCTGCCGCCGACCATCAATTACACCAATCCCGACCCGGCCATCGTGCTCGACGTCGTGCCGAACGTGAAGCGCG
>CAMLOC010000642.1 GCA_946481465.1 uncultured Shinella sp.
CTTGCCGTGCGGCGTGAGATCGCAGGAGAATATCTCCCCGTCGTCATGAATGCACCTCTGGCCCGAAAGCGTGAAGACATCGAAGGCGCGGCCCACCTCGTAGAGGGAATCCTGCTTGGAAATCCCGAGTTCCAACGTGATGAGGTCGGAATTCGCCTCCTTGCGCTCATTCAAGAGTTCCGCGGTACGCAACAGAATGCGCTGGCGTTCATAGCGTGTCAGTTTCGGCTGGTAGGCTGCCGCAATCTCGAAAGCCCTTCGGGCGTGCTCTGCCTGACCCGCCGGAACGGTGCCGATGACGGCATCGTTCCAGGGGTAGCGCACCTCGACCCGCCCTTCGGTATCGACCATCTTGCCGGCGATCCGCATGGGCTCGTGGCGGATCGCGAACGTCGTTTCCACTCTGGTCATCGCCGCCCCCCTCAATGCGCCGGCTGCGCGGCCGCGACGAGCGCGTAGTAGAAGGCATCGAAATTGCGCAGCGTGCCGGCGGAGGAGAGTTCCGGCAGAACACGGTTGGCGATGAAGGGCACTTCCTGCTCGGTGAGGCCGCCATGGGAGCGCAGCGGCTCGTTCAGCGCGGCAAGGTCATGCCGGTGCTCGCTGGTGCCGAGCGTCTTGTTTTCCGAGGAAACCAGAACGATGTCGCCGATGCGGTCGTCGGGCAGCTCGAAGCGAACGCAGGCTTCCGGACGCGACAGAACCACGTCGATGCCCTCGATCGCCTTCAGCCGCTCGATGATCTCCTCCTTGTCGGCCATTTCGGGCAGATAGGCGGTGGCGAAGGAACCGAGCGCGCCGTGATGCACCACATAGGGGTCGGTGATCGGCAGGATGACGCGGGCGGCATCCTTGCCCAACCATTCGTCGAGCAGGTCCTGCACGTAGATGACATCAGGCGTCCCGTCCTCCTTGTGCTTCGGCTTCATGCCGTGGTCGGCCGTCACGATGATCGCCGCACCGAGCGCATCGAGTTCGGTCAGGTACTTGTCGAACATCTCGTAGAAGTCGTTCGCCTGCTTCACACCCGGCGCATATTTGTGCTGCACGTAGTCTGTGGTTGTCAGGTACATGACGTCGGGGCGGAACTCCTTGAGCAGCTTGACACCGGCGGCGAAGACGAACTCCGAAAGGTCAGCGGAGTAGACTTCCGGCACCGGGCGGCCGAGCCAGGCGGAGGCATTGTCGATGCCGTGCTCCGCCTTCGTCGACTTGTCGGACTTCTCCGAGGAGAAGCAGATCGCGCGGCCGTCGTCGAACTCAAGGCCATGGCCAAGCAGGGCGCGCAGCTTGTCCTTCGCCGTCACCACCGCCACCTTGGCACCCGCATCATAGAAGGCCTTGAAGACGGTCGGCGCGCGGAGGAACCGCGGGTCGTTCATCATCACTTCCTTGCCGGTCGCGGGCTCATAGAGATAGTTGCCGCAGATGCCGTGGATCGCCGGCGGACGTCCGGTGGCGATGGAGAGGTTGTTCGGGTTGGTGAAGCTCGGGATGACGCTGAGGGCGGTACGCTCCGTGCCGGTCTTGCGGATGCGCTCCAGCGTCGGCATCAGGCCGGCCTTGATGGCCTCGTCGAGATAGGCGGGCTCGCAGCCGTCGAGGCAGATGGCGATGGCGGGGACGTTCGGCCAGGGATAGGTGCGGCGGTTCGCGGTGACGGTGATCTTGGACATCTGGTTCATCGACGGTTCCATTCTTCGTTAGGCCGCAAGACGGCTGCGTTCTTCAAGGGCGATGGCCGGCGGGGCGGCGCTGTCGACGCCCATTTCGGCAAGCGAGGAGCGAGCGGCCTCCACCACGCGGCGCATGACATGCTCGTCCATGCGGCCGATGCAGCCGACGCGGAAACTGTCCACCACCGTCAGCTTGCCGGGATAGATGATGAAGCCCTTGTCCTTCATGAGATCGTAGAAGCGATCGAAGGCGAAGGCCGGATGGGCCGGACTGAAGAAGGTGACGATGATCGGCGAGAGCCAGCGGTCGGCGAGCAGCGTCTCGAAGCCCGCCTCGCGCATGCCGGCGACCATGACGTCACGGTTGCGGGCATAGCGCACGCCGCGGGCGGCGACGCCCCCTTCGGCGCGGTGCATGCGCAGTGCCTCGATGAAGGCCGCCACCACATGGGTCGGCGGGGTGAAGCGCCACTGGCCGGTCTTGTTCATGTGGTCCCACTGGGCATGCATGTCGAGGCTGAGCGAATGGCTGCGCCCCTTGGCGGCTTCCAGCTCGCTCTTGCGGGCAATGACGAAACCGAAACCCGGAACGCCCTCGATGCATTTGTTGGCCGAGGAGACGATGGCCTCGTAGCGGAAATCGTTGACGCCGGCCGGCACGGCGCCGAAGGCACTCATGGAATCGACCAGCAGCTTGCGACCGCGTGAATAGACGGTCTCGGAGATTTCCTTCAGTGGATTGAGGATGCCCGAGCTGGTTTCGCAGTGAACGACCACGACATGGGTGATATCGGTATCGGCGTCGAGCGCCGCAGCGACTTCCGGTCCGCGTGGCGGCATGTAGTCGCCCTTGTCGATTACCGCATGGGCGCGGCCGAGATAGGCAAGCGTCTGGGCGATGCGCTTGCCATAGGCTCCGTTGCTCAGCACCAGCACCTTGCCGTCCTTCGGCACGAAGCTGCCGAGCATGGCTTCCACCGAGAAGGAACCGCTGCCCTGCATGGGCACACAGTCAAATTCCCCCGTGGTGTCGCCGGCGATATCGAGGAGTTCGCGGCGCAGTTCCGCCGTCATGGCGCGGAAATCGCCGTCCCAGGAACCCCAGTCCCGCAGCATGGCCTCCTTGACCTCATAGGCGGTTGTCAGCGGGCCGGGGGTCAGAAGGTAGGGCTCGCCGAGCCTTGGCGTTTCAAGGGGGGCGCTGGCTCTGTCAGAAGCGGTGTTTGGCATGGTCCGTCCTCATGTTTGGCATATCCGGGAACGACAATGCGGTGGAAAGATATATCTGTAAAATCGTTCTTTTGTATCAATTCATCGATTAAATTTATATCACTTCACAGCTGGGACCAGACGGCTTTCCAGAAGGTCGCCGGTCTCCCTGAGGCGCGGATAGGCCATGGTCGTGACCAACGAGTTGACCTCCTTCAGCGCGGGCACGATCTCCAGGTGCATATCGCTGGACTGGATGCTGGCGGCAATGCCCTGCGCCT
>CAMLOC010000643.1 GCA_946481465.1 uncultured Shinella sp.
CGGCTCGGGCCTGCCCTGGCTCGTCATGGCGGTCGTCGCCGTCGGCATGGCCGTACTCTTCGGCATCCTCACCGACTATGCCGCCTTCCGCCCGGTGCGCGCCAAATCCGTGACGGCAGTGCTGATCACCTCCTTCGCCTTCTCCAACCTGTTGCAGAACGCCGCCCTGCTCTTCATCTCGCCGCGCCCGCGCAACGTGCCGCTGCCGGACATCTTCTCGCAGACCGTCTCGATCGGCGGCGCGATCACGCCGGTGCGCAACCTCATCACCATCGCCGCCTCCGTCGTGCTGCTCGCCGCCGTCGCCTTCCTGATGCGCAGGACGACGCTCGGCATCGCCATGCGCGCGGCCGCCACCAACTTCACCATGGCGCGCATGCTCGGCGTGCCGGCGAACCTCATCATCTCCTCGGCCTTTGCGCTCTCCGGCTTCCTTGCCGGCGTCGTCGGCATCCTGTGGATCGGGCGCATCGGCACGGTTGTGCCGGGCGTCGGGCTGGAACCGCTGCTCGTCGCCTTCATCGCCACCGTCATCGGCGGCATGCGCAGCCTTCCGGGCGCCGTCGTCGGCGGCTTCCTCCTGGCGCTGATCGACACCACGCTCAACTACACCCTGTCGCAGGATCTCCTGAAATTCCGCGACGCCTTCACCTTCAGCCTCGTCATCCTGATCCTGCTCTGGCGTCCGCAAGGCCTCATCAAGGGCCCGGCGAGCGGGCAGCGGACCTGAGGAGCGGCCCCATGAAACATTCCTATCTCACCGCCCTCGTCCTCATCGCCGTCATCGCCATAATCGCGGTCGGCAGCCAGCTCATCGGCATCCGCCTCTACGACCGCATCGCCACGAACCTCCTGATCTCGCTGGTGCTGGTCGTCGGCCTGCAGACCTTCATGGGCAATTCGGGCCTGCTCTCCTTCGCCCATATCGGCTTCATGGGCTTCGGCGCCTACACCTCCGCCGTGCTGACCATCCCGGCCCAGATGAAGGGCATGGCCCTGCCCGACCTCTACGACTTCATGAAGGTCGTCGAGGTCTCGCCGCTCCTCGCCATGCTGGCGGCAGGCGTCGTCGCGGCGGTGGTCGCGGCCGTCGTCGCCTATCCCTTGATGCGCCTTTCGGATGCGGCCGCCGTCATCACCTCCTTCGCGCTGCTCGTCGTGCTCTACACGATCATGAACAACTGGAGCGCCTTCACCAACGGCCCGCGCACCCTCTTCGGCCTGCCGAAGACGACCGACATGCCGCTCGCCGCCGTGGTCGCGGCCGTCGTGGTGGTCGTCGCGCTCGGCTTCAAGGAATCACGCACCGGCAAGCTGCTGCGCGCCTCGCGCGAGGACGAGGTGGCCGCCGCCGCGCTCGGCGCCGACATTCCGCGCCTGCGCTGGCGCGCCTTCATCCTCGCCGCCTTCATCGCCGGCATCGGCGGGGCGCTGTGGGGCCATTTCATCACGTCGTTCGCGCCGAAGGCCTTCTATCTCAAGGAAACCTTCCTCATCATCACCATGCTGGTGATCGGCGGGGCCAACACGGTGACGGGCGCCGTCGCCGGCACGATCCTCATCACCTTCGCCTATGAGGGCCTGCGCGGCACCGAGGCGGCGCTCAACGCCTCCTCCGTCATCCCCGGCCAGGTCATCGGCCTCACCGAGATCGTACTGGCCCTCGCCATGATCGCCGTAATGATCGTCAAGCCCGGCGGCCTCTTCCCCAACCGCGAGATCGGCCACATCCTCACCCGCGCCCGCCGCAAGAAGGAGTTTTCGTCATGAGCTGGAAGACCGCCTACCGTTCCTTCTACTACGCCAATGCCGAGGCGCCGGACGACATTTCGCTCGATCCGGAGACGACCGCCCTCCTCGTGATCGATATCCAGAACACCTATCTCGACCCGAAGGATACGCCGGAGGAAACCGCACGCTGGCAGCCCTTCTACGATCGCATGCGGGGGACGGTGATCCCGAACACCGCGCGCCTCATCGCGGAATGCCGCAAGCGCAAGGTGGAGGTGATCTTCGCCCGCATCGCCTGCCTGAAGCCGGACGGCCGCGACCGCTCGCTCAGCCAGAAGAAACCCGGCTTCAACTACCTGCTTTTGCCGAAGGAACTGCCCGAAGGCCAGGTCGTGCCGGAACTCGAGCCGCGCCCCGACGAGATCGTCATCACCAAGACGACCGACAGCGCGCTGACCGGCACGAACCTTCGCCTGATCCTGCACAATATGGGCATCAAGGACGTCATCTGCTGCGGCATCTTCACCGACCAGTGCGTCTCCTCGACCGTGCGGAGCCTGGCGGATGAGAGCTTCGGCGTGGTCGTCGTCGACGATTGCGGCGCGGCGGCGACGGACGAACTGCACAAGCGGGAACTGGAGATCATCAACATGATCTACTGCCACGTCGTCCAACTCGACGAGGTCCTGACCTTCTTCAAGTAACCAGGGAGAGCGACATGCCCGGCCTCTACGTCCGCGAAAGCCGATCGGTCTCGACGATGGCGCATCTGCGGTTCTTCCCGCAGGCAGTGGTCGGTGGCAGCGGCGCGTATCTCACCGCCGACGACGGGCGAAAACTGCTCGATTTCGCCGCCTCCTGGGGCGCGGCGAGCCTCGGCCATTCGCATCCCGCCGTCCGCGAGGCGGTAAATCGCGCGCTTTCCGACCAGGCGGGCGCGAGCTACCTCTCCACTGCCAACGAGCCCTGCGTCCTCCTCGCCGAAAAGCTCTTGTCGCTGGTGCCGGAGCGCGCCCGCGGCCGCGTCTGGTTCGGCCATTCCGGCTCGGACGCCAACGAGACGGTCGCCCGCATGGTCGTCGCCGCCACCGGCCGGCCACGCATCCTCGCCTTTAACGGCGCCTATCACGGCGGCACGGTCGGCTCCATGGCCGTCTCCGGCCATCCCGCCCAGCAGGGTGCGCGGGCGAAGGGCCTGACGCTCGTGCCCTATCCCGGCGGCGACGCCGACCTCGCCCGTCTGGAAAAGCTCTTCGCCACCGAGGTCCCGCCGGAGGAGGTCGCCGCCTTCTTCATCGAGCCGATCCAGTCGGACGGCGGCATGCTGGTGCCGCCGGACGGCTTCCTTGAGGCGATCGAGGTCCTCTGCCGCAGGCACGGCATCCTCATCGTCTGCGACGAGGTGAAGGTCGGCCTCGGCCGGACGGGTCT
>CAMLOC010000644.1 GCA_946481465.1 uncultured Shinella sp.
CGGGGCCTCGCGGGCCTGCGCAAAAGGCTTTCAGAGGCCGATGACGGCCAATAGCCTTGCGCAGGCTTCGCCGGCTCGCCTCCTCTACTTCGCCAGCAAGGGTATGTTCTCGCGGAAGATGATCTCCATGCTCAAGGGAGGGTACGGGAGGCTGGCCGCGTTCATCGGCGCAGGCGTCGCGAACCGCTCCAGCGCCCGCGCGATCAGTTGGTCCGGATCGGAATTGATGACGGCGTCCATCGTCCCCTCGATCAGGAAGCGGCGCGTGTCGGCGGTCAGGCCGTGGCCGATGAAGACCACGCTGTCGCCCTTGCCGCATTCGCGCAAGGCGCGCGCGATCCCGTCCGAGGCGCCGCCGACATTGTAGATGCCGACAAGATCGGGATTCTGATCGATCAGCGACAGCGTGTGCCGATAGTTCTCGTTGCGGTCGTCGTGGCCCTCGCGCATCCCCACCACGCGCAGGCGGGGATAGGTCTCCTCCAGGAGGCCGAGAAAGCCGAGTTCGCGTTCCGAATGGGTGCGATATGTGCGGCTGCCGGCGACAAGCGCCACGCTGCCCTCGCGCGAGCCGCAGAACCGGCCGAGCAGATAGGCCGCCGTGCGGCCGGCCGCATGGTTGTCCAGCCCGACATAGGCCTCGCGGGCCGGGTGGATCATGTCCGAGACGATGGTGACGAGGCGCGTTCCCGCCGCACGCACCTCCTCGGCCGCCTCGCGCACCAGCGGGTGGTCGATCGCCATGAAGGCGATGCCGTCGGCCCATTTGGAATGGAGACGCAGCGCCGCCGCGATGGCCGCGGCATTGAAGCTCTCGATGAAGAAACAGCGCACCGGACTTGCGTCGCGGCGGCCGGTCTCCGCCACGCTCCGAACCTTTTCCCCCAGCAGCTTGAGATAGGGATTGCCACCCATCGGCAGCAGGAAGGCGATCTGGGCGGGACGGGGGGCGGACAAGAGGTCCCGCTCCTCGTCGCTGAGATAGCCGAGCGCCACCGCAGCGGCCAGGACACGCTCCACCGTGCGCGCCTTCACACCCTTGCGGCGGTTCATCACGCGGTCCACCGTTGCCAGCGAGACCCGCGCGCTGGAAGCGACGTCGTTCAGGGACGGGTTGCCGGGCTTGTCAAAATTCACCTCAAATTACCTCAATTTTTGCTGTTTGACCTGAGGCTTCCTGTTTCTTACCGTAATGTCAAGGGGAGCGAATTATCCGCAGGTCTGCGCAAGCTGCGGCGGATGATTCCGTCAATTTCACTCAGGGAGGATATCATGAACCGCAAGTCATTCGATATTACACGCCGCGGCGTGATGGGTCTCGGCCTTGGCGCCGGCGTGGCCCTGTTCGCGCCGGCCATCGTGCGCGCCGCGCCCGTTTCGCTACGCTACGGCCACAACAACGAGCCGGCGAGCGTCGCCGGCGCCCAGGCGGACTGGTTCGCCGAGGCGGTCGGCAAGCATTCGAGCGGCGACGTGAAGGTCGAGGTCTTCCCCTCTTCGCAGCTCGGCAAGCTCCAGGAACTGGCCGAGGCGGTGTCGCTCGGCACCATCGCCTTCTCGCACAACACCGCCGGCGGCATCGGCTCGCTCTACGAGCCCTTCGCCGCGCTGGACACGCCCTACCTTTATCGCGACATCGATCACCTGATGAAGGTGATGGACATCAATTCGCCGGTCATGCAGGAACTCAACCAGGGCCTGATCCAGGCCGCGAACTGCCGCGTCATCTACGCCCACTATTTCGGTCGCCGGAACCTGACCTGCAACAAGGAGGTCAAGACGCCCGCCGATCTCGCCGGCATGAAGATCCGCGCCGTGCCGTTCCCGATCTACCAGGCCGCCGTCGAGGGCATGGGTGCCGCGCCCGTTCCGGTCGACTGGTCGGAAGTGCCGACCGCCCTTGCAACCGGCGTCGTCAACGGCCAGGAAAACCCGGTCAACGTCATCCTCAACGTCAAGCTCTATGAAGTGCAGTCGCACCTCATGCTGACGGGCCACATGTCGAATGCCGAAGTCGTCGTGATGAACGAGGACGCCTGGCAGGGCCTGTCGGACGCCCAGAAGGACGCCGTCGCGAAGGCCTCGCTGGAAATCCGCGACCGCGCGACCAAGGCGATTGAGGACAACGAGGAAAAGGACACCCAGGCGCTGCGCGACCACGGCATGAAGGTGATCGGCCCGGCGGAAGGCCTCGATGTCGATTCCTTCCGCGCCTCTGTCGGCAAGGTCGTCGAGGAACGCTTCAGCGAGAAGTTCGGCGCGCTCTACGAGAAGATCAAGGCGGTAGCCTGATCCTTACCCGGTCGAAGGGGACAATCGGATGGTGAACGAAACGGCATGTGTGCCGGGCGGCAGGATATTGGCGTCCATATCCAGGGCCTGCCTCAATCTCGGCATTCTCCTGCTCGCGCTGATGAGCACGCTCATCGTCGCCCAGGTGCTGGGCCGAAATCTCTTCGACCTCGGCATGCCCTGGGCGGACGAGCTTTCCCGCTTCTGCGGCGTGGCGCTCGTCTTCCTCGGCGTGCCGCTGCTGGCCCTGCGGGGCGGCCATGTGGCCGTCGACATGGTCCCGGCGATGCTGCCGCAGGCGGGGCGGCGCGTCTGCGCCCTCATCGTCGAGATCATGATCCTGGCTTTCGGCGCGATCGGCGTGTGGTCGGTCTGCGCCTTCCTGTTGCGGGCCTGGAAATTCGCCACGCCCACCCTCGGCATACCCAACTGGGTCTACTACGCGCCGGCGGCGGTCGCGCTGGCGCTGCTCACGATCATCACCGTCGCCCGGATCGCAGCCCTGCTGCGCGGCGCCGACCTCTCCCACGACGAGCCCGGGGTCCCGCCGTCATGAGCCTGCTCCTTATCGCCCTCTTCGCCGTCGCGCTCATTGCGGGTGCGCCGATCGCGGTCGCGCTCGGCCTGTCGTCGGCGATCACGATCCTGACCTACGGCCTGCCTATCCATGTGCTGGCGCAACGCGGCGTCAACGCACTCGACTCGACCCCGCTGCTGGCGGTGCCGCTGTTCATCCTGGCCGCCAGCCTGCTGAGTTCGATCGGTGTGACGCAGCACATCTTCGACCTCGTGCGCATGCTGGTCGGACGCATCCGCGGCTCCTTCGCCCAGGTGGCCATCCTCGTCAGCCTCATCTTCT
>CAMLOC010000645.1 GCA_946481465.1 uncultured Shinella sp.
CTCCGGGTTTGCAAGGTTTCAATCCACGCCTCCGTGAAGGAGGCGACGAATTATCACGGCAGATCGAGACGTTGATGCCTGTTTCAATCCACGCCTCCGTGAAGGAGGCGACGGGGTAGGTGTAGTGCATTGTTCGCGCGGGCAAAAGGTGTGAACGGGTGCGGACGGGCCGGGGGAGCGCTCCTTTCGGAGCCTTTTGCGGTTTCCCGGTGCAGGGCGGGCGAGGGATTTCAAGGGGATACGGCTTGTGCGAACCGGCGGGGGATTTGCGGCACGCTTGGGGTTCGCGCCGATTCGCGAGGGGAGCGGGGCGGGGTTATTTCACCGCCACCGTTTCCTCTTCCTGCGTCCTCATGCGGTGGCCGGAGACGGTGGCGCCGGCGTTCTTGGCCATGGTGAGGAAGGGCAGGACGGCGGCCAGCGTCAGGGCGGAGATGATCATGAAGGCGATCTGGAAATCGCGCAGTTCCAGCGGCGAGCCGGTCAGCGAGGTCTCGATCTCCAGGATGGCGCCGGCGACGGCCACGCCCAGTGCCAGGCTGATCTGCTGAAGCACGGCGCTCATCGAGGTCGCCTTGCTGGCGTCCGCGTCGGGGATATCGGCGAAGGACAGCGCGTTGACGCTGGTGAAGAAGAAGGATCGGGCAAAGCCGGCGACGAGGAGCACGCCGGCCATGAGCCAGAAGGACGTCTCGGGCGTGAAGAAGCCGTTCACGAAGGTGAGGATCGCCCCGCAGATACTGGCGACGATCAGCGTCGTGCGGAAGCCGGCCAAGGTCAGCACGCGCTTGGCGATGAATTTCGTGGTGATGGCGCCGATCGCCCCGGTGAAGGTGACGAGACCCGACTGGAAGGGCGAGAGGCCGAAGCCGACCTGCAGCATCAGCGGCATCAGGAAGGGCACCGCGCCGACGGAAATGCGGAACAGCGTGCCGCCGATGGCCGCGGCCCGGAAGGCGCTGTCGCGGAAGAGCGTAAGGTCGAGCAGCGGCGTGGGGTGGCGGCGGGCGTGGCGCACATAGAGCACGCCGCAGAGGAGGCCGGCGAGCGTGGCGACGATGCCGATGACCGGCGGCAGGGCGGGCAGGCTGACGACCGAGAGGCCGAACATGGTGCCGGATGCGGCCACCGCGCTCAGGAAGAAGCCGAGCCAGTCCAGCGGCGGCGGCGCGGCGGCGCGGATATCCGGCAGGTGGATGCCGGACAGCACATAGCCGGCGATGCCGACCGGCACGTTGATCAGGAAGATCCAGTGCCAGGAGAAATAGGTGGTGATGAAGCCGCCGAGCGGCGGGCCGGCGAGCGGGCCGACGAGCGCGGGGATCGACAGCAGCGCCATGGCGGAGACGAGTTCGGCGCGCGAGGTGCTGCGCACCAGGACGAGACGCGCGACGGGCGTCATCATCGCCCCGCCCATGCCCTGCAGGAAGCGCGCGACGACGAAGGCCAGAAGGCTGCCGGAGACCGCGCAGAGGATGGAGCCGACGACGAAGACCAGGATGGCGAGGCGGAAGACGCGCTTTGCACCGAACCGGTCGGCCATCCAGCCGCTCAGCGGAATGAAGGTCGCCAGCGACACCATGTAGGAGGTGAGCGCCAGCTTGAGCGTGATCGGCCCCACGCCGAGATCGGCCGCGATGGCCGGCAGCGAGGTGGCGATGACGGTGGAATCCATCTGCTCCATGAAGAGCGCGATGGCAAGGATGAGCGGGACGATACGGTTCATCGGCAGATCGGGGTCGGAGGTCCTCGTGCGGGTCCGCCCGTCTTCTGCGCTTCCCGCCGCGATCTGTCAAATCGCAAGACCTGGCCGCAAGACCTGGCCGTAAGGCGAAGGCTCTCCCGTGCGTGCCATCACAAGCCCGTGATGCCGCGTGGCCGGATCGTGACAGCGGGCCGAAAGGCCCCATGTCATCTTCATGCCGATGCCGGGCGCTATACCGGCAAGGCAATCTTTCACCGAAGAGGAAGATCCATGGGACACCATTCGACAATCTCGCGCCGGTCCTTGTTTCTCGCCGCCGGCATCGGCACATTGGCCGCGCCCCTGGTGCTGAACCGCGCCGCCGTCCTTGCCCAATCGGAAAGCGATGCCACCGACATGCGCGTGAGCCCCCTCGAGACCCGCAGCCTGAAGCTCGGCGGCTTCCGCGTGCTGACGGTGCGCGACGGCATGCGCGCCTCGGGCGCGCCGAACGAGACGTTCGGCACGAACCAGCCCGCCGAGGCCGTCGGCGCGCTGCTTGCCGAGAATTTCCTGCCCGCCGACAGCTTCGTCAACAGCTTCACCCCGACGCTGGTCGATACCGGATCGGAGGTCGTGCTGTTCGACACCGGCATGGGCGAGGGCGGCCGCGGGGCGGGCATGGGACGCCTTCTCGAAGGCTTGAACTATGCCGGCTACACGCCGGACCAGGTCTCCGTCGTCGTCATCACCCATATGCACGGCGACCATATCGGCGGCCTGATGGAGGGCGGCAAGCCGGCCTTCCCCAATGCGCGCTACGTCACCGGCCGCACGGAATACGATTTCTGGGTCAATCCCGAGCGCATGGGCACGCCGGCCGAGCAGGGCCACCAGGGCGTGCTCGCCAAGGTGCAGCCGCTGGCCGAAAAGCTGACCTTCATCGAGAACGAGGGCGAGGTCGTGCCCGGCATCCGCGGGCTCGACGCCTTCGGCCATTCGCCGGGGCACATGATCTTCCGCGTCGAATCGGAGGGCAAGGCGCTGCTCCTGACGGCCGACACCGCGAACCACTTCGTGCTCTCGCTGCAGCGGCCCGACTGGGAGGTGCGCTTCGACATGGACAAGGCGCAGGCCGCCGCGACGCGCAAGAAGGTCTTCGACATGATCGCCACCGACAGGCTCGCCTTCATCGGCTACCACATGCCGTTCCCGGCCGCCGGTTTCGTCGAGAAGGCCGGCGAGGGCTATCGCTTCGTGCCGGTGAGCTACCAGTTCGATCTGTAGAGCATTTCCAGCCGAAGCGATTTCGCTTCGGCGTCGGATAATGCGGTAAAACAAGAATCCAGAATATTTCCGGTGAACCGGAGTTCACCGGAAATATCTTGGGATCGGGAATCAAAACGGCCCGCCGCGTCATGGGCGGGCCGTCTCGTGAAAGGGGGTTGCTCAAGATCGGA
>CAMLOC010000646.1 GCA_946481465.1 uncultured Shinella sp.
GCAAGTGCGGCGACGGCCTGCGCGCCGCCGATGCGATAGATTTCCTCGACGCCCGCAATACGCGCTGCAGCCAGCACCGCCGGATTGACCGCGCCGCCATTGGCCGGAACGACCATGACGATGCGCTCCACACCGGCAACTCTGGCAGGAACGGCATTCATCAGCACCGAGCTTGGATAGCTGGCCGTGCCGCCGGGCACATAAAGGCCCACGGCCTCGATGGCGGTCCAGCGCGAGCCGAGGCCCACGCCGATATCGTCCTCGTAAATATCATCCTTCGGCATCTGCCGTGCATGGTGTTTTTCGATACGCCGGGCGGCGAGTTCAAGCGCCTCGATGACGCTTCTGTCGACGGCGGCGAAGGCCGCATCGATCTCGTCCGCCGTGACACGCATCGAGACCTTGGTGAAATCGATGCCGTCGAATTTCTGGGAATAATGGGCAAGGGCCGCATCGCCGCGATGGCGGACATCGTTGATGATGTCGCGAACGGTTGCGTTGACGTCTTCGGAAACTTCTCTCTTGGTTGTCAGGAAGGCCGCGAATTTCTGTTCGAAATCCGCCGACGCCTGCTCCAGCCAGATTGCCACGCCATTACCCTTTCATTGTCCCCGCGGGCGATCCCGCGAGGTGCACGAACTTACCGCAGAAAAATTGCGGCTCTGGTATGTGGCATAAATCGAAACGGTGACGAAAGGCAACCGTTGCAATGGTGCGGTGTGCTTATTCGCTGTCTGGATGATGCGGTTTGGCAGCCGTTTCCCAGGCGCCGCTCACATCGGTCAATTGCGCCTCGATGCATTCGACATCGAGCGCGATGGCGCCGCCGCCCGAAAGCGTCAATTCCACGGCTCCATCAGGTCCTTCGCCGTTCTGCACGAAGCGGATGGCAAGAAGCGACAGCACCTGTTCCCTGTCGGCGCGGTTGATGCCGTGCGAGCGGACGGCGGAGACACGTTTCAGGAAAACGACGCTGCGGCAGCGTTCCGGCGGCAGGTTCTTTTTGTCAGTGCTTTCCCAGACGAAACGGTTGGCGGAAAGCGTGAACTGGCCGTGCTTCGGCTCGAAGGCAACATCCTTCAGCTTGAAGACACTGTCCTGCATATGCGTCGAGATGACGGAGAGATCTTCAGTATCCAGCGCGAGCAATTTCAGGCCGCTCATCTTTTTCTTCCTTCTTTTGCGGTGCGGACCGCTATTTCCATGACTTACATTGGAAATAGGCAGTCCGGGCTCACTCTGCAACGGTAGAAAACGGATGAGCGGCGAAGACAGGATCAATCGCTGACGCGTTCGACCAGCGCACCGCAGCGGGTGAGCTTTTCCTCAAGGCGTTCGAAGCCGCGATCAAGGTGGTAGACGCGCGAAACCATGGTCTCGCCTTCCGCCACGAGGCCGGCAATGACCAGCGATACGGAAGCGCGCAGATCGGTCGCCATGACAGGCGCGCCCTTCAGGCGGGAGACGCCCTCGATGCGGGCCATCTGGCCGGAAAGCGAAATCTTCGCACCGAGACGGGCGAGTTCCTGCACATGCATGAAGCGGTTTTCAAAGATGGTTTCGGTGATATGCGAAACACCCTGCGAACGGGTCATCAGCGCCATGAACTGCGCCTGCAGATCGGTGGGGAAGCCGGGGAAGGGCTCGGTGACGATATCGACCGGCTGGATGCCGTTGCCGTTGCGCACGACGCGAAGACCGGTTTCCGTCTCGCTGATCGTGGCGCCTGCGAGCCTGAGCGTGTCGAGTGCGTTGTCGAGCAGCGCTGCGCGCGTGCCTTCCAGCACCACGTCACCGCCGGTCATTGCCACTGCCATGGCATAGGTGCCGGTTTCGATGCGATCCGGCAGAACGCGGTGGCGCGCGCCGGAGAGAGAGGTCACGCCTTCGATGGTGATGGTGGAGGTGCCGGCGCCTTCGATCTTCGCGCCCATGGCGATCAGGCATTGCGCCAGATCCACTACTTCCGGCTCGCGGGCTGCGTTGTGGATGACGGTGGTGCCGCGGGCAAGGCTTGCGGCCATCAGCATCACATGTGTCGCGCCGACGGAAACCTTCGGGAAGGTGTAAACCGCACCGATCAGGCCGCCCTTGGGCGCCGTGGCGTTGATGTAGCCGCCATCGATCTCCATCGTTGCGCCGAGCGCTTCGAGGCCCTCGATGAACAGATCGACCGGGCGCGTGCCGATGGCGCAGCCGCCGGGCAGGGAAACGCGGGCGCGGCCCTCACGCGCCAGAAGCGGGCCGATGACCCAGAAGCTTGCGCGCATCTTGGACACCAGCTCGTAAGGTGCGGTGGTATCGACAATGGTGCGGCAGGTGAAGTGCACGGTGCGGGAATAGGCCTCGCCCTGGCTTTCGCGGCGGCCATTGACGGAAATATCGACGCCGTGATTGCCGAGAATGCGGATGAGCTGCTCCACGTCCGCCAGATGCGGCACGTTTTCGAGCGTCAGCGTGTCGCTGGTCAGAAGCGATGCGATCATCAACGGCAAGGCGGCGTTTTTGGCGCCGGAGATGGGAATGATGCCGTTTAGCTTGTTGCCACCCGTAATTCTGATGCGATCCATGCGTCCCTACGGGCCTGTGCCCGCCTTTCTTTATCGTGCCTTGCGGAAAGGCGCGTCCTTAGACGAATTTCCGCGGCGTTTCAATTTATGCTTGGTGAATTCTCTATGAGGATGATTCGTCCGTTTTTGCGGCAGGCAGGCCAATCGTCTCGTCCTCTTCGCCTGCACGGCGCGCGCGAACCTGCTGTTTGCGCTTCAAAAGATTTTCACGAAGCTTCTTGGCCGCCCGCGCCTTGCGCTCCGCCTCGCGCTGTCGCGCCTTTTCGCCAGGCCCCGCCTGCGGCTTGCCATCGGCCACCGGGGCGGATGCTTCCGCGGAAGAGCCGGCGGAAACCGCTGCCTTTGCCTGTTTGTCATGATGTTCGTTCATAGATTCAGCAATATCTGAAAAATGTATTTTTCAACAGGGGGCACGCTTTTTTGCCCCGCTTGATGAAGAATATCGTTTTGCGACTTGCGCTCGTCAAAAACCTATGGCAATAGGCCGCCACGCTTGATGCTGAAGCAAACGCTTCGGCACCGGATGCTGCTATAGCTCAGGGGTAGAGCACTCCCTTGGTAAGGGAGAGGCCGA
>CAMLOC010000647.1 GCA_946481465.1 uncultured Shinella sp.
GCCTCGCTCGTGAACTTGCCGCGAAGGTTGCAGTCCTCCTGGGTTTCGTCCTGGTTCTCGTAGAGCCCAACGGGCGACGCCTGCCACACATCCAGCACGGCGCCTGCGACCGGCGCGCCGTCGGTCCCGGTCACCCTGCCGGAGAAGAAAAGCGGGGCGCCGGGCGTTTGCGAGCGGGCGATGCAGTCGCCATTGGCGCAAACCGGCGCATCGCCGCGGTAGAACGGCCCGAGCAGCGCCGACATCGTCTCGCCCTGCATGCCGTCATTGTTGATGAGGTCGATCAGCGTGGATGCGCCGAGAACGTCTGCGGCGAGCACCACCTCGTTGTGGAACTCGTTCGTCCGCTGGCCGATCTCGACGATCCAGCGCAGCGCATATTCGAATTCCGCCTCCGTCGGGCGCGTCTCGAGGATGAACCGGTGGAGATGATCCACCAGCGCGCTCATGATCTCCTTCAGCCGGGGATCGGCGGTGTCCGCCATCGCCGCAAGCACGGTGGGCGTGACGTCGGCTTCCTTGGTGATGAGCCTGGGGCCGGTGCTGACATAGTCCATTTCGTCCTCCACTGCGTTCATGCGTCCAAAGGTTCGGGCCGCTTGGCGGCGGCCGCGAGATGCGGGTACTTCTCGGTCAACAGCGAGCCGTGATAGTAGGTCGCGGAGAAGGCGGGCGTTTGCCGGATCCTCTCGAGCCAGCGGCCGATGGCGGGCGCTTCGCGCCACAGTCCGGAAAGCCGGATGTCGTCCATCCGCACGATGACAGGCATGATCGCGATATCGGCAAGGCTGAGATTTGCGCCCATCAGCCAGGGCCCGCCGCTGTCGGCAAGCCATGTCGCCATGCGGTCGATGCCGCGCTGCAGGCGCGCCAGGGCCTCGTCCATCTCGGCCTTCGGGAACCCGGTGCGCCCCATCTTCATGAGGAATTCACGGCGCAGCGGCTTGCTGTCGCACAACGCCTGGAACGCCTCGTCGTCCATCGCCTGGAAATGCGGCAGGAAGGCGAGATTGTAGGACGGCACGCGGATTGCCGGCGTCGGCACCTCGTCGATGAAGCGCAGCATCGCGCGCATCTCGGCCACCTTGAGTGGATCGCCGGGTCTCAGCGGCGCCACGTCACCGAGAATGTCCTCCAGATACTCCATGATGACGGCGGAATCGGTGACCGGAGCGCCATCGTGCAAGAGGGTCGGGACCACGCCGTTGGGGTTGATCGCGAGGTATTCGGGCTTGAGCTGATCTCCCTTGAAGAGATCGAGCCTGTGTTCCTCGAAGACCTTGCCCTTGGCGTGAAGGACATAGCGGACGCGCTGGCTGCATGTGGACTGCGGCGCGTTGTAGAGCACGAATTCCGGCATGTCGTTTCCTCTCGTTGACCGTACGAGCCGTGTTCTCTGATGGCAGGGCCGGCGCGTCCTGCTAGTCCCAGTTGAGGATGCGGGGCAGCTTTCCGCTTCTGGCGAGGGTTCCCACCAGTCCGAGCGGGAAGAAGATCAGGCCGATCGCCATCACCAGGCCCGTGCCGAGGATGTTGATCTCGGATGCTCCCATCGTCGCGACGAAGAGTTCGTTGAGGGCGACGATCAGGATCGCGCCGATCACCGGCCCGGCGATCGTGCCCTTGCCGCCGAGGATGCACATCAGCACCATGTTCGCCGAGATCAGGATGAGCAGGAAGATGTTCGGCCGGAGATAGGTGAGGTACTCGCCCCACACCGCGCCCGCCATGCCGACGAAGAAGGCCGAGAGGGCGAAGGCGGCGACCTTGTAGAAGCGCGTGTCGATGCCGGCGCTTTCCGCCTTGATCTCGTCCTTGGAGAGCGCGCGAAGGCCGAGGCCGAACTTCGAGTGCTTGATCTTGTAGGCCGACCACACGGTGAAGGCGGCGATAGCCAGCATCGCATAATAGTAGGGCACCTTGGCCCACTGTACCGACAGGTCGTTCGGCGGCAGCGTCAGGCCGTTGGCGCCGCCGATGAAGTGCCAGTTGTCGAACAGGATGCGGGCGATCATCAGGAGGGCGATCGACGAGATGATGAAGCTCGGGCCGCGCACCTTGAGCGTGATCATGCCGACGCCATAGCCGAGGATAGCCGCGACGAGGCCGGCGAGCGGTGCGGTGAGCAGCGTGGAAATGCCGTAGCGCGCCAGGAGCATGCCGGAGAAGTATCCCCCAACGCCGAAGAACACGGCATGGCCGAGCGAGACATAGCCGGCGAAGCCGCCGAGGATGTTCCAGCCCGAGGCCATGGCGACATAGGACGCGGTGAACAGCACCAGGTGCAGGACGTAGTTGTAGTTGCCGGTGAACTGCAGCAGCGGCAGCGCGGCGAGCAGCGCGAGCAGGGTCAGCGGGAACCAGGTCGCCCGGGCCTGGTCGGCTTTGCGCGACAGTTTCTCGTTGTGGGCGCGGCGCGCCTCGATCACGGCGCTGGCGCTTGAATCCTGAAGGGTCACGGCCATCATGCCATCTCCGGTTTTTCGCCGAACAGCCCCTGGGGCCGCACCAGCAGAATGATGAAAAGGGCGAGGAAGAAGGTCAGCGTCGACCAGGTGGCCCCGATCCAGGTGCCGACGAAGGCGGCGATGACGGACAGGACGAGCGCGCCCACCACCGTGCCGAGGATGCTGCCCATGCCGCCCAGCACCACCACCGACATCAGCATGGCGATCCATTCCCAGTGCTTGGCCGGGAAGAAGCTGAACACGAAGCTGACCAGCGATCCGGCGGCGCCGGCAAGGCCGATGCCGATGGCGAAGGCGAGCACGCTGATGAACTGCACGTTGACACCGAGGAGTTCGGCCGCCTCGCGGTTCTGCGTGGTGGCGCGGATGGCATAGCCGAGCCGCGAATATTTGAGGAACAGGGACAGCGCCGCGATGATCGCCAGCGAGACGAGGCCGGCATAGAGCTGCCCCTTGGGGATGAAGACGTCGCCGATGAAGAAGGCAGCGGTGGCGTAGTCGGGCGACGTCACCCGCTGCGTGTTGGTAAAGAGGCCGCCGAGCAGCCCTTCCACCATCATCGCCAGCGCAAAGGTGAGCAGCACCGTCATCTCGGAATATTTGGCGCTCCTCGCTTCCCGCTGGAACAGCAGCCGGTAGAGCACCACGCCGACGGCGGCCATGGTGACG
>CAMLOC010000648.1 GCA_946481465.1 uncultured Shinella sp.
GACTTCGACGACCCCGCCTCGCTCGACGCCGCCTTCGCCGGGGCAACCAAGGTGCTGATCATCTCCACCGACGCGCTCGACACCCCCGGCAGGCGCCTCGCCCAGCACAAGGCGGCCATCGCCGCCGCCGCCAGGGCCGGCGCGAAGCACATCCTCTATACATCGATGCCGCAGCCGGACGATTCGCGCGTCACCTTCGCCCCCGACCATCTCGGCAGCGAGGAGGCCATCAAGGCGACCGGCATCCCCTATACGATCCTGCGCGACGGCTGGTACGCGGAAAACCTCTTCATGTCGCTGCCGCATGCGCTCCAGACCGGGTCCTGGTACACCTCGACCGGCGAAGGCAGGATCGCCCACATCACCCGCACCGACACCGCCGCCGCCCTTGCCGGCGCCGTATTGAAGGCCGGCGGCGAGAGCCGGACCTACACCCTGACCGGCACGAAGACCCACACGGCCGAGGAGATCGCCGCCATCGTCTCAAAGGCCACCGGAAAGCCGCTCGCCGTCGTGCATGTCACGGACGCCCAGCTTGCCGAGGGCCTGAAGGCCGCCGGCCTGCCCGAAGCCTTCGTGCCCACGATCGTCTCCTTCGACGCCAACACGCGCGAGGGCAAGATCGCGATGGTAACGGACGACGCGCAGGCGCTCTCCGGCCGCGCGCCGACGTCCTTCGAGGATTTCGTCGCCGCGAACAAGGCCGCGTTTCTCGGCTGATCCTGCCTGAAGTGCGGCGCTCGAACGGGCGCCGCAGGACCCGTCAGACGTCCTGGCCGCAGGCGCGGCGGAAGCGCCGCACGGTCTCCGCCATGCCGTATTCCAGCGCGTCGGCGGTCAGGCCGTGGCCGATCGACACTTCGGCAAGGCGCGGAATGCGCGCGACGAGCGCCGGCAGGTTGGCGACGGTCAGGTCGTGGCCGGCATTGACGTCGAGGCCGAGTTCGAAGGCGATATCCGCCGTCTCGCCCAGCCGCTCGGCGATCCGCGCCGCCTCGACCGGATCGTCGTAGCAGCCGCCATAGGGGCCGGTATAGAGCTCGATCCTGTCGGCGCCGACCTCCTTCGCGATGGTCAGCGCCGCGCGGTCGGGATCGCCGTCGGCGAAGACCGAGACCCGCAGGCCGAGCTTCTTCAGCCGGCCGACGATGTTGCCGAGGAGATTGTGGTTCTTGCGGAAGTCCCAGCCGTGGTCGGAGGTCGCCTGGGAGGGATCGTCGGGCACGAGCGTCACCTGCTCGGGACGGTGCTCCTCGACCAGCCGCATGAAGCCCTCCTCCGGAAAGCCCTCCATGTTGAATTCCGTGCCGGCGAATTCCGTGTCGATAAGGCTGCGGATCGGCGCGAGGTCGGAAAAGCGCACATGGCGCTGGTCCGGCCGCGGATGCACGGTCAGGCCGCTCGCGCCGGCCTGAAGGGCGATCCGGCCAAGGCCGGTGACGCTCGGCCAGGGCAGATCCCGGCGGTTGCGCAGCATGGCAATGGCATTGAGATTGACCGACAGTTTCGCAGGCATGGCGACGCAAACTCCTCTTGCTGGTGATAGGTCTAGCCTGTTGTTTCCACAAGAGCAATCGCCTCGAAGGCCCGGCATGCCGCAGCTTTGCGGCTTTGTGGCGGGAGCCTGTGCATGCCCCCTTGCAGCCGTGCGGGAATCACCGGTAGAATCCCCGTGGTTTTTGGGGGGATGCCGTGCCGGCGTTCCGTCTTGGGGAACGGGAAGGAAAGCGGGCAACGGCGATGGTCTCCTCTTTGGCGACGCGATGACGAGGACCGACAGGCCGGCATGCGAGCGCGTGCGGCATGCGCTTGCCGCCGTCGTCGCGAGCGAGGCGTTCTCCCGGTCGGAACGGCTGCGCTCGTTCCTCTCCTACATCGTCGAAAACGAGCTTTCCGGCAAAGCCGCCCAGCTCAAGGGCTACACGATCGGCATCGACGTGTTCGGCCGCACGCCGGGCTTCGACGCCGGCAACGATCCGCTCGTGCGCGTGCAGGCCGGCAAGCTCCGCAAGTTGCTGGAGCAGTATTACGAGACGGAGGGCGCGGGCGACGGCCTGCGCATCCGCGTGCCCCTCGGCAGCTATGTTCCGGAATACAGCATCGCGGAGGGCACGGCGCCCGACGCGCCTTCCGTTGCGCGCACGGCCTCCCACAAGCCGCAACCCCGCCGCTCCTGGCTTCCCGCGCCGGTCTCATCGCCGCTCGCCCTCTTCTCGCTGCTGCCGCTCTTCTTCCTCGCCCCCTCGGTCTACCCGGACGCCACGAGCGCGGCGATCGACAAGGCGCAGCTCGTGCTGTCGGTGCAGAACAAGCTGGCCGGCCTGGTCCAGGCGCTGCCGAGCCTCCACATCCTGCAATGCTGGCCGGCGGGCGGCGAATGCAATGCGCTCGCCCACGCCATTGCCGGGTCGGCCCGCTACCACAGGACCGTGCACCTCGTCGATTCCCGCGACACGCCGGAACCGCATGCGCTCTCCTACGCCATCCGCATTGAGAATCGCGCGAACGGGCAAGGCGTCTATGTCCGGCTGATCCACGAACCCTCGGGCGCCACGGTCTTCACCCGGCATTTTTCGCGCGAGCAGCTTCGCAGCGACGGCGCCATCGCCTATGAGGCCGTCGCTTTTGTCGCCCGCGCCCTCACCGCCACCGGCCCGCTCTATCGCCATGCCATGCGCATGGGCGTTGCCAGCAACCTCATGGAATGCCTCGCCCGGGCGGACCGGAGCCTGCCGCGCGGAACGGCCGCCGCCGGGGCGACGGCCGCCTGCAACCTGCTGCCGGCGGCACTTGCCGGCGTCTCGTCGGACGAGGCACCGCTTGCAACCGTGACGCGCTGAACCGCCTGCACCCGACCTGTGGCGGCGCCAGAAAATACATCCCTAGATATAACGATAGGCATGTGCCCCCCTTGGGTTTATTTTAAGATGCAGGGCGGATGGGTAATGTGTGCCGCTCGGGTTCAGGATCCCGCACAGTCGTGTTGCGAACGGGATCTGGGATCCCTGCATGATCGTATACAGTTTCATCGGCATGCACAGTCGGCGAAACGGTGAAGGGCATTGTCCGCCGGCTTGTCTCCAGCCTTCCGCGTGAAGCTGGCCCACGGCCCGGCGACCGGGGGTAA
>CAMLOC010000649.1 GCA_946481465.1 uncultured Shinella sp.
GGTGCCGGAGAGTTCGAGGTCGTATTTCGGATCGCGGCCGTAAAGCGTGATATCGCGCGCGGCGAGCGCCAGCATGTCCTCCACCAGCGCGCGCGGGAAGCGCAGCCGCCCGTCCTCGCCCAGGATGGCGCCGGCGCCGGTCATGATCTCCACGCCGGATTTCGGCGCATTGGCAAGGCCGATATTCTCCAGCGCGTCCAGCGCCGCCTCGTGGATGCGGCGCACGCCCGCCTCCGTCAGCGGCTTGTACTGGCCGCCCGGAAGGCCCGGCCGCACCGGCCGGATGTTTTCCGCCAAGGGCGCGGCGCGCATGGCCACCCGCGCCGCACGCCCGCCGGAACGCCGGGACAAAACCGCCTGTTCACTCATGACCCGTCTCCCCCGCACCGGCGGCCAGCATTCTGTTGATGAGATCCCCCGACGCAGCGGCGGACAATTTGGCAAAACTGCCATCCTTGACGATGGCGTCCATCTGCTCGGCGATGGCGGCATGGGTAACGCGGGCGATCATGGAGCCGAGCGAGATGCGGCGCACGCCGAGAGCAGCAAAGTCCGAGACGGTGAGCTGGCGCAGCGGCCCCGCGGCCAGCCCGTTCACCGGCACCTTGACCGATTGCACGACGCGCCTCAGCTCCTCCGGCCCCGGCGGCACCGGCACATAGACGAGGTCGGCGCCCGCCTTCTCGAAGGCCTGGATGCGCCGGATCGCCTCGTCGAGATCGTAGACGCCGTTCATCACGCCGTCGGCCCGGGCGCAGAGGATGAAGGGTCGGCCGAGCGACCGGGCGGCATCCGCCGCGGCGCGGATACGCTCCACGGCGAGATCGAACGCATAGGCCGGGTTGCCGTCCACCATCCGCGTGTCCTCGATCGAGCAGCCGGAAAGCCCGACCTCGGCGGCAAGCCGGATCGTCTCGGCCACGTCGTCCGGCGCATCGGCGAAGCCGTTCTCGAAATCGCCCGAGACCGGCAGCGGCGTGGCGCGCACGAGGTCTTCCGCATGCCGCAGCGCCTCGTCGCGCGTCACGCGGCCCATGTCGGGCCGGCCGAGCGTGAAGGCGAAGCCGGCGGAGGTGGTGGCGAGCGCCACGGCGCCCGACGCCGCCATCATGCGGGCGGAGCCGATGTCCCACGGATTGGGGATGACGAAGCAGCCCGACTGGTGCAGATCGAAAAATCGCTGGTGACGTTCGGCAAGGTTTTTCACGCGCGCACCCTTTCGGCTTTCGGATCGTACATCGGCGTCAGCGAGGCCTCCGCCTTCACCCGGACGCCGGCGATCTCGATCTCGTAGCTGGAGGCCAGCACATCCGCCTCGCTCTCGCCGGCACATGGCACGTAGCCCATGCCGATCGCGCCGCCGAGATGGTGGCCATAGTTGCCCGAGGTGACGGTCGAGACGATCTTGCCGTCGCGCACCAGCGCCTCGTTGTGGAAGAGCAGCGGCTCGGGATCGGCCAGCCTGAACTGCACCATGCGGCGCTTCAGCCCTTCCTCCTCCTTGCGCAGCACCGCGTCGCGGCCGATGAAATCGCCCTTCCTCGTGCGCACGGCAAAGCCGAGGCCGGCTTCCAGCACATGGTCCTCGTCGGTGATGTCATGGCCGAAATGGCGGAACGCCTTTTCGATGCGGCAGCTGTCGAGCGTGTGCAGGCCGCAGAGCTTCAGGCCGATATCCGCCCCCGCCGCCTCCAGCGCCTCGAAGACATGGGCCGTCTGGTCGGTGGAAACGTAAAGCTCCCAGCCGAGTTCGCCGACATAGGTGACGCGATGCGCCCGGGCGAGCCCCATGCCCACCTCGATCTGCCGCGCCGTGGCAAAGGGATGCGCCGCATTGGAAAAGTCGTTCGGGCTCACCTTCCGCATCAGCTCGCGCGCCTTCGGCCCCATGACGCAGAGCACGCTTTCGGCCGCCGTCACATCGGTGATGACGACGAACTCGTCCCGCAGATGCTTGCGCAGCCAGGCGAGATCGCGTTGCAGCGTCGCGCCGGGCACGACGAGGAAGAACGCCGTCTCGGAAAGGCGCGTCACCGTCAGGTCGCTCTCGATGCCGCCGCGCGCGTTGAGCATCTGGGTATAGACGATCCTGCCCGGGGCGACGTCCATCTGGTTGGCGCAGAGGCGTTGCAGGAAGGCGAGCGCATCGCGGCCTTCCACGCGGATCTTGCCGAAGGAGGTCATGTCGAACAGGCCGACGCCGTTGCGGACGGCAAGATGCTCCTCGCGCTGGTTCTCGAACCAGTTCTGCCGCTTCCAGGAATAGCGGTATTCGCGCTCCTGCCCGTCCTTGGCGAACCAGTTGGCGCGCTCCCAGCCGGCAACCTCGCCGAAGACCGCGCCGCGGGCCTTCAGGTGCTCGTGGATCGGCGAGCGCCGAACCCCGCGCGCCGTCGCCATCTGGCGATAGGGGAAATGGTCGGCATAGAGCAGGCCGAGCGTTTCGGAGACGCGATCCTTGAGATAGGCGCGGTTCTTCTGGAACGGCTGGGCGCGGCGGATATCCACCTCCCAGAGGTCGAAGGGCGGCTCGCCGTCGTTCATCCATTGCGCCAAGGCCATGCCCGCCCCGCCGGAGGAGACGATGCCGATGGAATTGTAGCCGGCCGCGACCCAGTAGCCCTTCAGCTCCGGCGCCTCGCCGAGATAGTAGCGGTCGTCGGGGGTGAAGCTTTCGGGACCGTTGAAGAAGGTGTGGATGCCGGCGGTCTCCAGCATCGGCATGCGGTGAATCGCGTTTTCCAGGATCGGCTGGAAGTGGTCGAAATCGTCCGGCAACTGGTCGAAGCAGAAGTCCTCCGAAATGCCGTCCATGCCCCAGGGCTTGGCCTTCAGTTCGAAGGCGCCGATCAGCATCTTGCCGGCGTCTTCCTTGTAATAGGTGCACTCGTCCGGCACGCGCAGCACGGGAAGCCTTTGCAGGTTCGGGATCGGCTCGGTGACGATGTAGAAATGCTCGCAGGCATGCAGCGGCAGGGTGACGCCCGACATGTCGGCGAGCGTGCGGCCCCACATGCCGGCAGCGTTGACGACGTTGTCCGTCTCGATGGTGAAGGTCTCGCCGTTCTGCTCGCAGGCGACGCCCGTCACGCGGCCGTCCTTCGTCAGAACCGAGGTCAC
>CAMLOC010000650.1 GCA_946481465.1 uncultured Shinella sp.
GAGGACATCATCGCCCTCGTCGCCCTTTATCGGCCGGGGCCGATGGAGAACATCCCCGTCTACAACGCCCGCAAGCACGGCGAGGAGGAGATCGAATCGATCCATCCGATGATCGATCACCTGCTGAAGGAGACCCAGGGCGTCATCGTCTACCAGGAGCAGGTGATGCAGATCGCCCAGGTCCTGTCGGGCTATTCGCTCGGCGAAGCGGACCTTCTGCGCCGCGCCATGGGCAAGAAGATCAAGGAGGAGATGGACAAGCAGCGCGCCCGCTTCGTCGACGGCGCGGTGAAGAACGGCGTGTCGAAGCCGCAGTCGGACCTGATCTTCGACCTGCTCGCCAAGTTCGCCGACTACGGCTTCAACAAGTCGCACGCCGCCGCCTATGCCATCGTCTCCTACCAGACGGCCTATCTGAAGGCGCATTACCCGGTCGAGTTCCTCGCCGCCTCGATGACCTACGACATGTCCAACACGGACAAGCTGAACGATTTCCGGCAGGATGCCGGGCGGCTCGGCATCGAGGTCATCCCGCCCTCGGTGCAGACCTCGTTCCCGCATTTCGAGACCGGCGAGAACCGCATCTATTATGCGCTTGCCGCCATCAAGGGCGTCGGCGCGGCGGCCGTGCAGCACATCGTCGACGTGCGCGGCGCGGCGCCGTTCAAGAGCCTTGAGGATTTCTGCGTCCGCATCGATCCGAAATTCGTCAACCGCCGCGTCTTCGAAAGCCTGATCGTCGCCGGCGCCTTCGATTGCTTCGGCCATGACCGCGCCGCGATGATCGCCGGCCTCGACCGGCTGCTCGGCGCCGCCCAGCGCGCGCAGGAGAACAAGACGAGCGGCCAGGGCGACATCTTCGGCATGGGCGCCGCGACCGGCCCGGAGGTCATCACGCTTCCCGCCTATACGCCCTGGCTCGCCTCGGAAAAGCTGCACCGCGAGTTCCAGGTGGTCGGCTTCTACCTGTCGGCCCACCCGCTCGACACCTATGCGCCGATCCTCTCCAAGATGCGCGTACAGACCTTTGGCGATTTTGCCGCCGCCGTGAAGCGCGGCGCCACCGCCGGCCGCCTCGCCGGCACGGTCACCTCCAAGCAGGAGCGCAAGACGCGCACCGGCAACAAGATGGGCATCGTCGCCTTCTCCGATTCCTCCGGCCAGTTCGAGGCTGTGCTGTTCTCCGAAATGCTGAACCAGTACCGCGACCTGCTGGAGCCCGGCAAATCGCTGGTGATGACGGTTCAGGCGGAGGAGCGGCCGGAGGGCATCGGCCTGCGCATCCAGACGCTGCGCTCGCTGGAGGAGGAATCGCTCCAGACGCAGAAGGCGCTGCGCGTCTATGTGCGCGACAGCGGCCCGCTGCGCTCCATCGCCGCCCATCTCAATACGAAGGGCGACGGCCTCGTCTCCTTCATCGTGATCAAGGACAACGGCCAGCGGGAAATCGAGGTGGAGCTGAGCGAGCGCTTCCGCATTTCCTCCGAAATTGCCGCCGCCATGCGTTCCACGCCGGGTGTTCTCGACGTGGAGCTGGTGTGAGGCTCAAGCGGCCCTCGGTACGCGGGCCACGACCTTGATCTCGAAGTCGAAACCGGCGAGCCAGTTTACGCCGATCGCGGTCCAGTTCGGATAGGGGCGCGTGTCGAAGATCTCCTGCTTGACGGCCAGGATCGTGCCGAACTGGCTTTCGGGATCGGTGTGGAAGGACGTCACGTCGATGATGTCGTCGAAGGTGCAGCCCGCTGCCGCGAGCGTCGCTTCGAGGTTCTGGAAGGCGAGACGCACCTGCTGCTCGAAATCGGGCTCCGGCGTGCCGTCGAGACGGCTGCCGACCTGGCCGGAGACGAACAGGAGGTCGCCGGATTTGATCGCGGCCGAATAGCCGTGCTCGTCGTAGAGGGCGTGTCTGCCCGCTGGAAAAATCGCTTCGCGCTGGGTCATGGCTGATCTCTCTTTCAAGGGTGGAAGGGGCCGGGGAGGCCACGATGCTTCACAACGATCGTGATTTAATATACGTTGCGTATATGAAATTGGGTGTACGCGGCCGCGATGTCAAGTTCATATACGTTTCGTATATGAAAAGAATGAGGATGAAAGCGTGAATCGGCGCATCGCGATGATGGAGGAAAACCGGATCAAGCTGATCGGCGCGGCGCGCAAGGCCTTCGGCAAGAAGGGTTACGCGGCCGCCTCCATGGACGACCTGACCGCCGATGTGGGACTGACGCGCGGCGCGCTCTACAATATTTTTGGCGACAAGCGTGGTCTTCTCGCGGCGGTCGTGCATCAGATCGACACGGAGATGGCCACGCGCGCCAAAGAGATCGGCGCTTGTGCAGGAGACGATTGGAACGGTCTCCTGGCGGAAGGGGCGGCCTATATCGAAATGTCCCTCGACCCCGAAGTGCAGCGCATCGTCCTGCTGGATGGACCCGCCGTGCTGGGAGACCCTTCGCAATGGCCGAGCCAGAGCAACTGCCTGCAGGTCACGCAGGCGAAGGTGGAGCAGCTCGTTGCCGAAGGAATGCTCAAGCCGGTGGATGCCGAGGCGGCCGCCCGGCTCCTCAGCAGCATGGCGTTCAACGCCGCGCTCTGGATCGCGGCAAGCGATGATCCGAAGGGCGTCTTGCCGAAGGCGATCGCGGTGTTCCAGGCGCTTGCGACGGGCCTTCTCGCCCGGCCGGCCTGACGGGGTGCGCGCAATTCCTGCTGCGGTGTTTCGGCAAGGGACGTAACGAAAAGAGCCGCTGCGCCGGAAGAGCGAGCGGCCCTGACGTCATGTCAAAGGTTTCCGGTCAATCGATGACGGTGACGGACGATGCCTTCTTCTTTTTCTTCTTCTTGACGCCCTGCACCGCCGTGGCGACTGCCTTCTGCGGCACCTTGCGCGTCACGGTGATGAAGTCCGTGCCGTTGCCGGTCTCCGGGCCAAGGCCCGTATCGGAGATCGAGAGGGAGGCGCCTTCGCCCATCAGGCGGGAAATGCGCATGCGCATGTCTTCCGGGATATCGAGGCGGTCGAGGGTCTTTTCCAGCGCGTCGGGGGCGGCGGCGTCGGCCTCGATGGTGATGCCGAGGCGCTTCAGCGTCGCCGGCGGGAGCTGGTTGTCCATGCT
>CAMLOC010000651.1 GCA_946481465.1 uncultured Shinella sp.
CGCCTTGCCGATGATCTTCTTGATCGGCAAGGCGCCTTCGAGCAGCGAGAAGGCCGAATGGACACGCAGATGCACGAATTGCGGCGTCTCCCCGGTCGTCCCCTCGTCCGTCGTGCGCGCTGCATCCGCCATGTCACCGTCCTTCCGATCAAGGCCGGAAGCTTAAGCGGATTCGCACCCCTCCCGTCCAGACCGTTCTTGGCTTTGCACCCGCTTTCCACGGCTGCGGGCTTTAGCGGCCGGCGCGGGCGGGTCAGATGCCGAAGAGGATGACGGAGAAGCTGGCGACGAACATGGCCATGGAGGTGAATGCTGCAAGATCACGAAGAAAATCGGTCATTGTGGCTCCCTTTCCTTTTATGTTTTTATTTTGTTCTATTCTTGTTCTCATGTCAACCCTTATCCACAGGCCCTCTGGACCGGCCTTTCCCGGCGCAATAAGGTCGCCTCGGTCAAATGGAGGAAATGCGATGAAGTCGTTGAATGCCGCGCTCGTGCTGTCGATTGCCCTGCCCCTTGCGGCCGGGGCCGCGGATTTTCCGGCCGGGCGCGTCACGGCCATGGCAAGCGGCGACTGGAACAAGGACGGCGTGGCCGACCTCGCGCTGGTCGCGACGCCCGGCGACGACAGCGGGGAGGACAACGGCCTCTATGTCTATCTCGCCAAACCCGAGGAGAACCGGCTGACGCTGGCGCTGGCGCTGCCCCACACCGTCTGGGGGAACCTCACCCTCTATGGGCAGGAGCCGGAACTGGCGGCGCTCGCCAACGGCTCCTTCACGCTGACGACGAAGAACGACGCGGTCGGCCGCGATCGCTGGCGGCAGTCGCTGACCGTCGCCTACCGCAATTTCGATTTCATCGTCGCGGGCTATACGTTCTCGTCCTACGACACGCTCGATCCGGACGGCGGCAGCGAATGCGACCTCAACGTGCTGACCGGCAAGGGCAAGGCGCGGGGCCAGCCCATTGCCGGCAAGGCGCAGTTCGTGCTGCTCAAGGACTGGCAGGACGATATCGCCCGCTCGATCTGCGGGCTCGACAACTGACGGAAAGGGGCGGCGTCAGGCGAGTTCGCGCACGACGCCGTCCTCGATCGTCACCCGGCGATCCATCAGGCCGGCAAGCTCGTGGTTGTGGGTGGCGATGAGCGCGGCAAGGCCGGACTGGCGGGCGAGCGCCTCCAGCGCCTCAAAGACGTAGCCGGCCGTCTCCGGGTCGAGATTGCCGGTCGGCTCGTCGGCCAGGAGCACGAGCGGCGCATTGGCGACGGCCCTTGCAATGGCGACGCGCTGCTGCTCGCCGCCCGACAGTTCCGAAGGGCGATGGTCGGCGCGATGGCCGATGCGCATGTAGTCGAGCAACTGGGCGGCACGCTCGCGCGCCTCGGCCTTGCCGAGGCCGGAGATGAGCTGCGGCATCATGATGTTTTCCAGCGCGCTGAATTCCGGCAGGAGGTGATGGAACTGGTAGACGAAGCCGATCTCGCCGCGGCGGATCGCCGTGCGCTGGTCGTCGGCAAGGGCGGCGCAGGAATGGCCGTTGACGTACACCTCGCCGGCATCCGGTTTCTCCAGCAGGCCGGCGACATGCAGCAGGGTCGACTTGCCGGTGCCGGACGGGGCGACGAGCGCGACGGTCTCGCCGCTCTTCAGCGTGAAATCGGCCCCTTTCAGGATCGTCAGCAGGGTTTCGCCCTGGCCGTAGTGCCGTTCGATGCCCTTCAGTTCCAGAGCGACGCGCGCAGTCATGCGTTTATCCTATTCATACCGCAGGGCCTGGACCGGATCGAGCTTGGAGGCGCGCCAGGCGGGGAAGATCGTCGCGAGGAAGGAGAGCGCCAGCGCCATGACGATGACCGAGACGGTCTCGCCGGCATTCATGTCGGCCGGAAGCTGGCTGAGGAAATAGAGCTCCGGATTGAACAGGGTCGTGCCCGAGATCCAGGAGAAGAACTGGCGGATCGATTCCACGTTGAGGCAGACGACGACGCCGAGCAGCACGCCGGCGAAGGTGCCGACCGTGCCGATGGCCGCGCCCGTCATGAAGAAGATGCGCATGATGGCGCCGGACGTCGCCCCCATGGTGCGCAGGATCGCGATGTCACTGCCCTTGTCCTTCACCAGCATGATGAGGCCGGAGATGATGTTGAGCGCGGCGACGAGCACGATCAGCGTCAGGATCATGAACATGACGTTGCGCTCGACCTCGAGGGCCGAGAAGAAGGTGCGGTTGCGCTGGCGCCAGTCGGTGATGAAGATCTGCCGCTCGGCGGCCGCCTCGATCGGCTGGCGCAGGGTATCGACGTCGTCGGGATTGGCAACGAAGAGCTCGATCGACTGCACGATGCCTTCGGCATTGAAATAGAGCTGCGCCTCCTCGAGCGGCATGTAGATGATCGATGCGTCGTATTCCGACATGCCGATCTCGAAGACGGCCGAGACCGTATAGGTCTTCACGCGCGGATTGACGCCGAGCGGCGTCACGTCGCCCTCGGGCGCGACGAGCGTGATCTGGCCGCCGGCGCTGAGGCCGAGCTGCTCGGCCATGCGCGAGCCGATCGCGACACCGCTGCCGGCGGCAAAGCCGACAAGGTCGCCTTCCTTGATGTTGTCCGAGACGACCTTCATCTTGGCAAGGTCGTCGGCGCGCACGCCGCGCACCAGTGCCCCGGTGCCCGCCCCCGCCGTGCCGGAGGCCAGCGTCTGGCCCTCGACGAGCGGGATCGCCATGGTGACGCCCGGAACCGCGGAAAGCCGGTCGGCAAGCGCGGCATAGTTGTTCAGGGGCGTATCGATCGGCTGGACGATCATGTGGCCGTTGATGCCGAGGATGCGCGAGATCAGCTCGGTGCGAAATCCGTTCATCACCGCCATGACGATGATCAGCGTCGCCACGCCCAGCATGATGCCGAGAAACGAGAAGCCGGCGATGACGGAGATGAAAGCCTCCTTGCGGCGCGGGCGAAGATAGCGCCGTGCCAGCATCCATTCGAAGGCGGCGAAGGGCCGCGTCGCGCCTCTCGCCGCCGCTGCCATCAGGCCGCCCGGCGCACGTCGCAAACGGCGCCGACGAGACGATTGAGCGCCGCGTCCACGCTGAGCGTC
>CAMLOC010000652.1 GCA_946481465.1 uncultured Shinella sp.
GGACGCCGGGGCGCTTTCTGCAGCGTTTCGAAAAGGTGAGCTCTCCCCGGTCGATGTGGTCCGGGCGACGCTTCGCAGAGCTGAAGATATTCAGGCGCCTTGCAACGCCTTCAGCTTCATCGACGCTGAAGGCGCCATTGGCGCGGCGAGGGCGGCCGAACAGCGCTGGCGCAGGGGCGAGCCGCTTTCGCCAATCGACGGCGTCCCGACGACGCTCAAGGATATCGTCCATGTCAATGGCTGGTCCGTGCGATACGGCAGTCATACGACGGATGCGCTGCCCGTCCGGCAGGATGCGCCTTCCGTCTCCAGGTTGCGCATGGCAGGCGCCGTGTTCATCGGGCAGACGACGACGCCGGAGTACGGCTGGAAAGCCGTAACCGACAGCCCTGCATTCGGCGTCACACGGAACCCATGGGACATGGCGCGTACGCCGGGTGGTTCCTCGGGCGGCGCCGCCGTCGCGGCGGCATGCGGCGCGGGCGTCCTGCATCTCGGGACGGATGGTGGCGGATCGATCCGCATTCCGGCGTCTTTCACCGGTATCGTCGGCCACAAGCCGAGTTATGGTCGTGTGGCGGCCGATCCTCCAAGTTCGTTCGGGACGGTTGCGCATATCGGCCCGATGACGCGGACCGTCGGTGATGCAGCCATTATGCTGGATATCATGTCAGGTCGCGACCTTCGTGACTGGACACAGCCACCGATGCCGTTTTCCCCGATCGCAACCTCCCCGGTCCAATGGTCCGACAAGCGGATCGGATACTGGAAGACGCCCTGCGTCGGCGCTGTCGATCCCTGCGTGGCGGCAGCTGTCGAACGGGTCATTGCGGATATCGAATCCGCCGGCGCCACCGTCGTCGAGATTGAGCTGCCCTATCGGGAGGCATTGCTCGAGGTCTTCTACCGGCACTGGTATGTCGGCGCCGCCAACAGGCTGTCTTCCATCGATCCTGCGAATTATGCCGAACTCGATCCTGGGTTCCTCAATGCGGCGCGCATGGGCGCAAGCTACGGCAGCGTCGAGAAAATGGCCGCGGATGTGAAGCGCAGCCGATACGGTGCGGCGATGGACGCGCTACTCGCCGAATTCGACTTCATCCTGTCGCCGACGGTTCCGGTCCCGCCTTTCGAAGTGGGCAACGATGTGCCGCGAGGAGGTAGCGCAAGCAGCTGGATCGAGTGGTCTTCGTTCAGCTTCCCGATCAATCTCAGCCAGCAGCCAGCCTGCTCGGTGCCCTGCGGTTTCAATCGTAGTGGCCTGCCGATCGGATTGCAGATCATCGGTGCTCGCGGTGCCGACGGGGCCGTCCTAAGCGCTGCGTTGACCTATGAGTCGATGTATCCGGAGAGATTCCTGATGCCGGATGGCCGCTGGCCGGGCGTGCCGGGAGGAACGCAATGATACAGTCTGCAATCCCCTTCCTTCTCAACATGTTAACCCTCATCAGCATCCTGCTCATCGTGTCCATGGGACTTGCGATCATTTTCGGGCTGATGAATGTCATCAATCTGGCGCATGGCGAGTTCATCACCATCGGAGCCTTCACTCTCGTTGTCGTGCAGGCAGCCGGCGGCAGCTTCTGGATGGCACTCATCGCCGGCCCGGTTGTCGGCTATTGTATCGGGCTTGCACTGGAACGGGCGCTGATCGCCAGGGTCTATGCCAGCCCGCTACACGCGATACTCGTGACATGGGGCCTCAGCCTCATCATTCAGCAGGTGCTCGTGCTGGCATTCGGCGCCGCGCCCCAGCGTGTCGTCGGTCCGTTCGAAGGTGCGATCGACATCGACGGGACGCTGTATCCAACCTACCGGCTGTTCCTCATCGGCTTTGCGCTGGCGACGTTTGCCGCCACGATCATTCTGTTCAAGACGACACGGTTCGGTCTCAACCTGCGGGCTGCCATCCAGAGCACGGAGATGGCCTCAGTGATGGGCGTCGATGTCGGGAAGATCAACGCGCGGGCCTTCGCTCTCGGTGCTGCATTGGCCGCGCTTGCCGGCGTGCTGCTGGCGCCGCTGACTGCGGTGACCGCCTATATGGGTGTGAACTATCTCGCACGCTCCTTCTTCGTCGTACTCGTCGGCGGCGCTGGAAGCGTGGCCGGGGTCGCGGCGGGCAGCGGCATTATCGGCGGTCTCGAAACGGCGCTGTCCTACCAGATACCGACGACCGTCGCGCAGGCCCTCGTGCTGGCGCTTGCAGTCGTGATCCTGCGTTTCCGTCCGAATGGGATACTGCCGGCATGAGCGCGAACGATCTCCCACGCCCCGACACCCTCCAGCGGCCCCGGTTTTCAGCGCGGCCCTCGACGATCATCGCGATCGTCATGCTCGCGGCCCTTGTTGCGATGCCGCTGTTCGTGAAGAGCTACACGCTCTCGACATACCGCGACATTCTGCTTCTCGGCCTTTTTGCCCTGAGCCTCGATATCTTCTGGGGGCGGACCGGGATCCTGAGCTTCGGCCACGCCACGTTCTTCGGCCTCGGAGCTTACGGCATGGCGATCGCGTCGATCCGCTTCGGCCTTGATCCGCAATGGGCGAGCCTCGTCGGGCTGGTGTTCGGCGTCGGTCTTGCCGCACTCGTGGCCCTGTGCGTCGGCTACTTCATTCTCTACGGCGGTGTCCGCGGCGCCTATTTCACGATCGTCACGCTGGCGCTCACGCTGATCGCCCATCAGATCGCGATCGGCTGGTCGAGCATGACAGGCGGAGATTCCGGCTTGATCGGCGTGCAGCCCTTGTCGGTCGCCGGGTTCGATTTTTCCGGCAGCCTGGCCTCCTACTTCCTCGCGCTCGGCACTCTTGCCGTCTGCCTCCTGGTCGGCCTGAAACTGATGCACGGCCGGCTCGGTCTCCTCCTGACAGCCATCCAGGACAACGAGACGAAGGTGCGTACGCTCGGTTATCCGACCCAGTTCATCTTGCTCATGACCTTTGTCGCATCGGCGGCCATGGCCGGGCTCGCGGGGGCGGTCTATGCGACCTGCACCGGCTTCGTTGCCCCCGACCAGATCGCACTGCTCCTCTCGACGGAGGTCATCATCTGGGTCGCGGTCGGCGGTAGCGGTACCCTGACCGGCGCTGTGATCGG
>CAMLOC010000653.1 GCA_946481465.1 uncultured Shinella sp.
GAGGCCGCGCCTTCAAAACCAAGTTGGCGCTACACCAAGGAGGAGCGCTGCCAGCGCTATCCGATGGGCGTCGACGACCCGAACTGCGTCATCGGCAACTGGAACTGGCTCGGCACCGACGACCAGGCGCGCGACGTGCTCGCCCGCGTCATCTACGGCTTCCGCATCTCCGTGCTGTTCGGCCTCGCGCTCACCATCGCCTCGGCGATCATCGGCGTGACGGCGGGCGCCGTACAGGGCTATTTCGGCGGCTGGACGGACCTTCTGATGCAGCGCTTCATCGAGATCTGGTCCTCGATGCCGGTGCTCTACATCCTGCTCATCATCGCCGCCATCCTGCCGCCCGGCTTCTGGATCCTGCTCGGCATCATGCTGCTGTTTTCCTGGGTCGGCTTCGTCGGCGTGGTGCGCGCCGAATTTTTACGCGCGCGAAACTTCGAATATGTCAGGGCGGCGCGGGCGCTCGGCGTCGGCAATGCGACGATCATGTACCGGCACCTGCTGCCCAACGCCATGGTGGCGACGCTGACCTTCCTGCCCTTCATCCTGTCGGGCTCGATCACCACGCTGACCTCGCTGGATTTCCTCGGCTTCGGCATGCCGCCGGGTTCCCCGTCGCTCGGTGAGCTGGTCGCGCAGGGCAAGAACAATCTCCAGGCGCCGTGGCTCGGCCTCACCGCCTTCGTCGTCATGTCCCTCATGCTGTCGCTGCTGATCTTCGTCGGCGAAGCGACGCGTGACGCCTTCGATCCGAGGAAGACCTTCCGGTGAGCGCTCCCGAAACCCTCCTGTCCGTCCGCGACCTCTCCGTCGCCTTCCATCAGGGCGGCAGCACCGCGCTCGCCGTCGACCGCGTTTCCTTCGACATCCGTCGCGGGGAAGTCGTGGCACTGGTCGGCGAATCCGGCTCCGGCAAGTCCGTCACGGCGAACTCGATCCTGAAGCTGCTGCCCTATCCCGCCGCAAGCCACCCCTCGGGCGAGATCCGTTTCAAGGGCAAGGACCTCCTCACGGCCGACGATGCCGCGCTGCGCGACGTGCGCGGCAACGACATCACGATGATCTTCCAGGAGCCGATGACCTCGCTCAATCCGCTGCACTCCATCGAGCGGCAGATCGGCGAAATCCTGGAATTGCACCAGGGGATCGAGGGCGCCGCGGCCCGCGCGAAAATCCTCGAACTCTTGAACCAGGTCGGCATCCGCGAGCCGGAAAAGCGCCTCGCCGCCTATCCGCACGAGCTTTCCGGCGGCCAGCGCCAACGCGTGATGATCGCCATGGCGCTTGCCAACCGCCCCGAACTGCTGATCGCCGACGAGCCGACCACCGCGCTCGACGTCACCGTGCAGGCGCAGATCCTGGAACTCCTGAAGACGCTGAAGGAAGAGCACGGCATGTCCATGCTCTTCATCACCCACGATCTCGGCATCGTGCGAAAATTCGCCGACCGGGTCTGCGTGATGACCAAGGGCAGGATCGTCGAGACCGGCCCGGTCGAGGAGATCTTCTCCAATCCACAGCACGCCTATACCCGCCACCTGCTCGCCGCCGAGCCGAAGGGCGAGCCGCGCCCGGGCGACGACAGCCAGCCCGTCGTTATCGAGGCGGAGGACGTCAAGGTCTGGTTCCCGATCAAGGCGGGTTTCCTGCGCCGCGTCGTCGATCATGTGAAGGCCGTCGACGGCATCGACCTGAAGCTGCGCGCCGGCCACACGCTCGGCGTCGTCGGCGAATCCGGCTCCGGCAAGACGACGCTCGGCCTCGCGCTGACGCGGCTCATTGCCTCGAAGGGCCGCATCGCCTTTGTCGGGCAGGATATCGCCGGCCGTTCCTTCAGCGAGATGCGGCCCCTGCGCCGGCGCATGCAGATCGTCTTCCAGGACCCCTACGGCTCGCTCTCGCCGCGCATGTCGGTCGCCGATATCGTCGCGGAGGGGCTGAAGGTGCACGAACCGTCGCTTTCCGAGGCCGAGCGCGACCACCGTGTCGCCGCCGCGCTGGAGGAGACCGGCCTCGACCCGGCCACCCGCTGGCGCTACCCGCATGAATTTTCCGGCGGCCAGCGCCAGCGCATCGCCATCGCCCGCGCCATGGTGCTGAAGCCGGAATTCGTCATGCTGGACGAGCCGACCTCGGCGCTCGACATGAGCGTGCAGGCGCAGGTGGTGGACCTCTTGCGCGACCTGCAGGCAAAGCACAATCTCGCCTATCTCTTCATCAGCCACGACCTCAAGGTCGTGCGGGCGCTGGCCAACGACATCATCGTCATGCGCAGCGGGCAGGTGGTGGAGAAGGGGCCGGCGAAGGAGATCATCGAACGGCCGGGCGAAGCCTATACCAGGGCGCTGATGGCCGCCGCCTTCAATCTCGAAGCGACCCGCAGCGAGACCATCCGTCAGTAGCAGGAACCAGCATGCAGCCGAAAAGCCCTGTCATCATCGATCTGAAATTCGACCAGGAGCAGGTCGCCGCCGCGCTGAAGGGCGCCTTTGCGGACCGGGAGGTGATCAACCTCCTGCATCCGGCAAGCCGCAACCGCGACCTCTCGGGCATCGACTATGCCGTGGTCTGGAAGCCGGGCGCCGACCTCTTCGCGCGCGCGAAGGACCTGAAGGTGGTGTTTTCCGGCGGCGCGGGCGTCGACCATGTGCTGACGCTGCCGGGCCTGCCCGACGTGCCGCTGGTGCGCTTCGTCGACGAGACGCTGACGACGCGCATGAGCGAATGGGTGGTCATGCAGTGCCTGCTGCACCTGCGCCAACACCAAGCCTACGAGGCGCAGCGGGAAAAGCGCGTCTGGCGGGAGCTTGCCCAGCCGCAGGCGAAGGAGTTCACCGTCGGCATCATGGGCTTCGGCGTGCTCGGGCAGGATTCGGCCCGGAAGCTGAAGACGCTCGGCTTCAACGTCATCGGCTGGTCGAAGAGCGGGCGCAAGGTCGAGGGCTTCGAGGTTTTCGATGAAAGCGGGCTCGATGCCTTCCTCGGCAGGACCGACATCCTCGTCGGCCTGCTGCCGCTGACGCCGGAGACGAGGGGCATCTACAATACCGGCCTCTTCACCCGCCTCAGCCGCAAGGGCCCGTTCGGCGCGCCGGTC
>CAMLOC010000654.1 GCA_946481465.1 uncultured Shinella sp.
CGTCGCGGATGAGTTCCTTCGCCTTTTCCCAGGCCTTCTGCGCCATCGCCACGTCGCGGGCGCGGTCCTGCGTTTCCCAGGTAAAGCCCTCGCCCAGCGTGAAGAACTGGCAGAGATCGGAGAAATGCGCCTCGATCAGGTCGCGCTCGCCGGTCACCATGGCGCCCTTGATGAACTGCACGACGGCGCAGGGCTTGCCGTGCGCGATATGGCGGAAGATCATGCCGAAGCCGGCGGTCGACTTGCCCTTGCCCTTGCCGGTGTGGACGATGACGAGGCCCTTCTCGTCGGTCTTGGTCGCCATGATCTTCTCGCGCGCCTGCTTCTTCTTGGCCATCTTCTCCGAGTGGCGGGCGAGTTCGGCCTCGGTCATGCCGGCGGTTTCGTCGTGGTTGTCGCTCATCGTTCTTCCTTCCAAAATCCCGTTACGACGCCTTGCGCCGGGTGAGGCCGTCCAGTTCGAAGCGCGCGGAGTTCGAGCGCGGCGTCCAGAGCTTCCGGTCGATCGCCTCGGCGAACCGCGCCGCCATTTCGGCCAGCGCCGCCGGGTTCTTCTCCATCAGGAAATCGCGCACCCGCTCGTCCAGCACATAGGCCTGGTAGGCGGCCTCGAAATGATGGTCCTTCACCGCGCCGGTCGTGGCGGCGAAGGCGAACATGAAATCGACCGTCGCGGCGATCTCGAAGGCGCCCTTGTAGCCGTGGCGCATGACGCCGTCGATCCATTTGGGATTGACGACGCGGGCGCGCACGACGCGGCCGATCTCGTCCTCCAGCGTGCGCACGACCGGCTTTTCCGGCCGCGACAGGTCGTTATGGTAGACGACGGGCTGCTTGCCGGAGAGGTGCTCCGCCGCCGCGGCCATGCCGCCTTCGAACTGGTAGTATTCGTCGCTGTCGAGCAGATCGTGCTCGCGGCTGTCCTGATTCTGCACCACGGCCTGCAAGCTCTTCATGCGCGCCTCCAGCCGCTCGCGCATCGGCACGCCGTCGCTCGTCCCGTCATAGGCATGCGCGCCCCAGGCAAGCCACGCTTCGGCAAGGTCGCCGCGTTCCGTCCACAGCCCCTCGTCCATCATCGTCTGGAGGCCGGCGCCGTAGCCGCCCGACTTCGCGCCGAAGATGCGGAAGCCGGCCTGCTTCAGCGCCTCGCCCTCGGAAGCCCCCTTTTCAGCCAGCGCCGCCGCCTCGGCCCGCATGCGGGCGGCGATCGGGTTGTCGGCGTCGTCCTCCTCCAGCGCGCCGACGGCGCGCACGGCCCGGTCGAACAGCGCGATCTGCTCCGGGAAGGCATCGCGGAAGAAGCCGGAAATGCGCAGCGTCACGTCGACGCGCGGGTGGCGCAGCATGGCCGGCGGGATGATCTCGAAGCCCGTGACGCGGCGCGAGGCCATGTCCCAGGTCGGCTTGACGCCGATCAGCGCCATGGCCTGCGCGATATCGTCGCCTCCGGTGCGCATGTTGGAGGTGCCCCAGGCGGTGATGCCGAAGGCGGTCGGCCATTCGCCGTGGTCCTGCGCATAGCGGGCGACGATGAGTTCGGCGGATTTCCGGCCAAGCTCCCAGGCCGCCGGCGTCGGCACGGCGCGGCTGTCGACGGAGTAGAAATTGCGTCCCGTCGGCAAGACGTCCGGCCGCCCGCGCGTCGGCGCGCCGGAAGGGCCGGGCTCGATAAAGCGCCCGTCGAGGCCGCGCAGCAGCGCGGTTATCTCGGCCGGGCCGCAGGCGGCGAGCGCGGGGCGGATGGTGGCCTCGATCACCTCGAGCACGGCGCGGGTGGCGTGCCAGTTTTCCGGGCAGGCAAGCGTTCCCTCCACGAGCTTCGCGGCGAGCAGCTCAATGCGCTCCACCGTGTCGCCATTGCTGCGCCATGGGGCGTCGGCTTGGGAGGCGAGGATATCCGGGCGCGGGCCGGTCCAGGGGTCGGAGGGGATGCAGTCGAGCGGGTCGAAGTCTTGCCGTGGGATACCCCCCTCTGCCCTGCCGGGCATCTCCCCCTCAAGGGGGGAGATCGATGGGGGTACGCGTCCTGTTCCATCCGCAGCCAAGGCGGTTGGCTTCGACGCGGCACGGAAAACGGAGTCAGGCTCCCAGCCGATCTCCCCCCTTGAGGGGGAGATGGCCGGCAGGCCAGAGGGGGGTGTTTCCCGAAGCGCATCCGCCGCGATCGCCCGTTGCAGACTCGCCTCACCGCCCTCGCCGAGGCCGCGCGGCACGCGGGCGAGCGCCAGCGTCAGGTCGGTCAGGAGCCGCCCCTCGGGCGAGACGCCGAAGACGTGCAGGCCGTCGCGGATCTGCATTTCCTTCAGGTCGCAGAGATAGGCGTCGAGCTTCTGTAACGCCGCCTCCTCGCCGTCCGTCCGGGCGATGCCGGCGTCGCGGTCGAGGCCGATGTCGCGCACGAGGTCGAGGATCTGCTTCGTCAAGAGCCGGATGCGCCGCGGATCGCCGCCGGACGCGTCGTAATATTCGTCGACCAGCGCCTCGAGGTCCTTCAGCGGGCCGTAGGTCTCCGCGCGGGTCAGGGGCGGCGTCAGGTGGTCGATGATGACGGCGGCGGAGCGGCGCTTGGCCTGCGTGCCCTCGCCCGGATCGTTGACGATGAAGGGATAGAGATGCGGCACCGGGCCGAGCACGGCTTCCGGATAGCACGCCTCCGACAGGGCCAGCGCCTTGCCCGGCAGCCATTCCAGATTGCCGTGCTTGCCCATATGCACGATGGCATGCGCGCCGAAATGCCGGCGCAGGAAGGCGTAGAAGGCGAGATAGCCGTGCGGCGGCACGAGATCCGGCGAATGGTAGGTGTCCTTCGGATCGATATTGTAGCCGCGCGCCGGCTGGATGCCGACCAGCGTTTCGCCGAAACGGGCGAGCGGCAGGGCGAAGACGTCGCCGATGACGAAGGGATCGTCTTCCGGCGCGCCCCAGCGGGCCGTCATCTCCGCCTGAATCTGCATGGGAAGAGCGGCGAAGAACGCCTTGTATTGCTTCAGGGAAAGCGTCTCGCGGATTTCGCGCCCGTCGCCTGCCGCATTGGTCGGGCCGGCCATCAGGTGGGCGATCAGCGCGCCGCCGTCGGCCGGCAGGC
>CAMLOC010000655.1 GCA_946481465.1 uncultured Shinella sp.
GGCGCTCGACCCGGAACTGGTCGAGGAGGTGCTGAACGTCATGCGCAAGCTCGCCTCCGAGACCGACATGACCATGCTGCTCGTCACGCACGAGATGGGCTTCGCCCACGATTTCGCCGACCGCATCCTGTTCTTCGATCGCGGCAAGATCGTCGAGGAGGGCAAGCCGGACGAGATTTTCCGCAATCCCAGGCAGGAACGCACGCAGACCTTCCTGCGCAAGATCATCGCGGCAGGGCACCGCGTCTGAGGATCTTCCTCGGAAACAAGGCTCCAAGCAACAACGAGAGACAGCCAGAGGAGTTCGGAACAATGAGCATGAGGACGTTTTTGACCATGGCCGCCGGCGCGAGTGCGCTGATGGCGGTCGTTGCCGCCGCGCCGGCTTTCGCCGATGACGGCAAGCTTGCGGAACTGAAGGAGCAGGGCTTTGCCCGCGTCGCCATCGCCAACGAGCCGCCGTTCACGGCGGTCGCCGCCGACGGCAAGGTCTCGGGCGCGGCGCCGGATGTGGCCCGTGAGGTGTTCAAGCGCCTCGGCGTCGGCGACATCGTCGCCTCGATCTCGGAATACGGCGCGATGATCCCGGGCCTGCAGGCAGGCCGCCACGACGTCATCACCGCCGGCCTCTTTATGAAGCCGGAGCGTTGCGCGGCCGTCGCCTATTCCGAGCCGATCCTGTGCGATGCCGAGGCCTTCGCGCTGAAGAAGGGCAATCCGCTCGGGCTGAAGAGCTACAAGGACATCGCCGACAATCCGGATGCCAAGATCGGCGCGCCGGGCGGCGGCACGGAAGAGAAGCTGGCGCTGGAAGCCGGCGTGCCGCGTGACCGCGTCATCGTCGTGCCGGACGGCCAGAGCGGCCTGAAGATGCTGCAGGACGGCCGCATCGACGTCTATTCGCTGCCGGTCCTGTCGATCAACGACCTCGTGTCCAAGGCGAACGATCCGAACATCGAGGTCGTCGCGCCGGTCGAGGGCGCCCCGGTCTATTGCGACGGCGCGGCCTTCAAGAAGGGCAACGAGGCGCTGCGCGACGCCTTCGACGTGGAGCTCGCCAAGCTGAAGGAATCCGGTGAATTCGCCAAGATCATCGAGCCCTACGGCTTCTCCGCCGCAGCCGCCATGTCGACGACGCGCGAGAAGCTCTGCGCGGCGCAGTAAGAATGGTGGATCTGCCCCTCATCCCGCTGCCGCGACCTTCTCCCCGTAGACGGGGAGAAGGGGCTGGTGGCCAGGCTTTCCCGTCATCGCGTGCTTTGGTGGACGGGAAGCCGGCTCCTGTTTTTCCTTCTCCCCGCTTGCGGGGAGAAGGTGCCGGCAGGCGGATGAGGGGCGATGCTCCGTTGACGTTAACGTGGAACACACCATGACCGACTGGTCCGGCTACATAGGCTTGATCCTGCAAGGCGCGCTGGTGACGCTTCAGCTCACCGTCCTCGGCTCGGCGCTCGCCCTCGTCATGGCGTTCGTCGCCGGGCTCGGCCGCGTCAGCCGCTTCATGGCGGTCCGGGCGCTGGCCACCGCCTATATCGAGTTCTTCCGCGGCACGTCGATCTTCGTCCAGCTCTTCTGGGTCTATTTCGTGCTGCCCTTCGCCGGGGTCACGCTATCGCCGCTGCAGGCGGGCGTGCTGGCCCTCGGCCTCAATGTAGGGGCCTATGGGGCCGAGGTGGTGCGCGGCGCGGTCAAGGCGATCGGCCGCGAGCAGCGCGAAGCCTGCATCGCGCTCAACCTGACGCGCGGCCAGGCGATGCGCCACGTCATCCTGCCGCAGGCGCTGCCGCTGATGCTGCCGACCTTCTGCAACAATGCGATCGAGCTTTTGAAGGGCACCGCCGTCGTCTCGCTGATCTCGCTCACCGACATGACCTTCCAGGCCCAGGTGGTGCGGGCGCAGACCGGCAACACGCTCGTCCCCTTCGCCGTCATCCTCGTTCTCTACTTCCTGATGGCGCTCGCCATCTCCACCGCCATGCGCTGGCTGGAACGGCGCGTCACCCGCGGCCTCGATGGTGTGAGGACCTGACGATGGAATGGGACTGGAATTTCGTCTGGCAGATCATGCCGACCCTCCTTGCGGGGCTGAAGATCACGCTGCTGGCGACCGTGCTGGGCGCAGCCGTCGCCGCGGTGATCGGCCTCGTCTTCGCCATCCTGCGCATGACGGCGCCGAAGCCGGTTGCCAGGGCCACGGGCTTCGTCGTCGAGTTCATCCGCGGCACGCCGCTGCTCGTGCAGCTCTACTTCATCTTCTACGTGCTGCCCGATATCGGCATCCGCCTGCCGGCGCTGCTGGCCGGCGTCATCGGCCTCGGCCTGCACTACGGCACCTATGCGGCGGAGGTCTACCGCGCCGGCATCGAGAACGTGCCGCGCGGCCAGTGGGAGGCGGCCAAGGCGACGAACCTCACCGGCCGCCAGACCTGGATCCACGTCGTCCTGCCGCAGGCGATCCCGCCGATGATCCCGGCGCTCGCCAACTATCTCGTCGCCATGTTCAAGGAGACGCCGCTGCTCTCCGCCATCACGGTGCTGGAACTGATGAACCAGGCCAAGAGCGTCGCCAACAGCAGCTATCGCTATATCGAGCCGATGACGCTGGTCGGAGTGTTCTTCCTGATCATGAGCCTGATCTCCGTCGTCTTCCTGCGCTGGCTGGAAGAACGCTATGCCCGGCTGGAGGAACGTTGATGCGGTCCCTTGATCTCTCGCTGGCCTCCCGTGCGCCGAAACTGGACGACCGTCCGCTGGAAAAGCGCGTCGGCCTGATCATCCTTGCGACCGACCACACGACGGAGGTCGATTTCCAGCGCATGGTGGCGAGCGGCCGGATCGGCGTCTACGCCACCCGCATCCCCTATGCCAACCCGGTGACGCCGGACAATCTGCGCGCCATGCAGCCCTCGCTGACGGCAGGCGCGGCGCTCATCCTGCCGGACGAGCCGCTGGATGTGGTGATGTATTCCTGCACTTCGGCCTCGGTCGTCATCGGCGATGCGGAAGTGAAAGCCGCGGTCAAGGCAGCCAAGCCGACCGCCGCCGTCGTCACGCCCACCGCCGCCGCGGTTTCCGGGCTGAAAGCG
>CAMLOC010000656.1 GCA_946481465.1 uncultured Shinella sp.
ATGGGCGCGCGTTGCTGCCAGGCGGCTTCGCGATGAGCAAACGGCAGGTTCCCGCACAAGCTGCCATTAGAAGCTTGACTGGCGAACGACGTAGGTTGGTCGGTTGCCGCCGGGATAGCTGCCGGTCCGCACCTGATGATCCAAAATCACGGGTTGAACGGCGACAAAGGGTCGTCGCCCGCAAGCGAACGCCGGACCGTGGGACTTTCTTGCCATTCCGAGGTGATGTGCCAAACGGCAGGTCCCGCCAGGAGCCGACGTTCGTTTCCAGGACTGCGCCGATCGGCTATCTGAGAGCGATCTGAGGTGGGCCTCTGCTGCCAGCCCTTATAGTTTCGGACACGCCTCACGCAGGCATTCAGCGACAGACTCACTTCAGTGCTAGGCAAGGTCGGCCTTCTAAATAATTAGCGGACGCGAAAAGAATTCGCGTCTACGCTGCGAAATGAGGAATTTAGCCTTGGCCGGCACGTGACGGATAAGTCGGCAGGGTTCAGAGTGGGCGGCGCGTGGCGATTGATATTGCTGATCTGACCTTGGCCGAAGTCGTTCGGCATCTGATTGCCGGTGATGCCCTGCAGGTCTCTGGCGGTGTCGAGTTTTCGCTACCACTTCCTGACAGCCGAACCGTACTCGCCTTCTATAATCAGAATCGCCAAGCATATTGGAACCCGGACAAAGACACCAACATCCTGGACGGGGAAATTCATCGGCTGCTCGATTCGCTCGACGAACCGGTCGTAGGAAGCCCGCCGACAGTGCGGCCGTCTACTTCCCACAAACGCTGGTTGTTGGTCGGTGTCACCGCCCATCGGTTTCGTGGGCTTCATCGTCATTGCGATGAGGCCGGCAGAGATCCGGTCGCCTTCACACTGGATTTTTCGCGCGACGCGACACTGTTTCGGGGTTTTAGCGGCGCGGGGAAAACATCGCGAATGAGCGCGATCTGCTGGTGCCTGACTGGATATGGACATCGATCCCAAGGACTTCCCTCTCCTTTGCATATTCCGATCAATATTCAGGTCGCGGGCGACGACGATACCGGCACCAATGCCGGATTTGAATTGCCGGCTATCGTGCCGATCCCGACCGAAACGGAACTACTCGCGGTCGATGGCAAACGAAGGCCGACACATGGGTTCGCCTCAAGTTTCGATCGCTGGCGGATGGCAGCGAGGTGGAGGTCGAACGTCGTCTCGAACGGGACGGCAAGAAAAACTACGAGGCAAGCGTATGAATAGCCCCTAGTTTTCTAGACGCCTTGAGCAATCAAAGTCTGCAGCCGTTCGAACTCGGCGGGCGACAGCATCCCGTTTCTAACATGCTTGCGGACCGGGTTGTAGAACATCTCGATATAACCGAACGCGTCCTGCCGGGCCTCCTCGCGTGTTTTGTAAGTGCGTCGCCGGATACGCTGGCGCTTGAGGAGGTTGAAAAAGCTCTCAGCGACAGCATTATCGTGGCAGTTTCCGCGGCGGCTCATGGAGTGTTCCAGGTTGTGAGCCCTGATGAAGGCCGCCCAGTCGATACTGGTGAACTGCGAGCCCTGATCTGAGTGGATGAGCACGCGGTTCTTCGGCTTTCGCCGCCAGACCGCCATGTGCAGGGCCTGCAAAACCGCATCGGTTGTCTGACGGCTTTGCAACGACCATCCCACCACACGGCGCGAGTACAGGTCGAGCACGACCGCCAGATAGGCGAAGCCTTCCATCGTCCGGATATAGGTGATGTCTGTCACCCAGGCGCGACCAGCCTGCGCTACATCGAACTGGCGATCCAGAGTGTCGGCAGCGACGGCCGAAGGCCTGCCTCCTGAACTGCCCGGCCGGCGATTGTAGCCGATCTGCGCCTTGATGCCTGCCAGGCTGGTCAGGCGGGCGACGCGGTTAGGACAGCAAGTCTCGCCCTGATCGAGCAGATCATCATGCAGCTTGCGGTAGCCATAGACCTCGCCGCTGTCCTGCCAGGCCTGTCGGATCAGCGCAGTCTGCCGGGCATCCTCCTGTGCCCTGCGGCTCAGCGGGCTCTTCTGCCAGGCATAAAAGCCGCTGGGCTGGATCGCCAGGCACCGGCACATTGCACGAACGCTGAACTGGCCCTGATGCTCGGCAACAAATGCGTATCTCACTTTGCATCTTTGGCGAAATACGCGGTGGCTTTTTTTAGGATGTCGCGCTCCTCTGTCATCCGGGCCAGATCGCGCTTCAACTGCCGGATCTCGGCATCCTTGGCAGCATCGCCAGACGCCACCTTCCCGAACGTAGTGACGAAGGAACGAAGATGAAGCCCCAACCCTCCTCGAAAAAAATCGCCGACGAAGGCCCCTGCGGAAGCGGTGGTGAAGGACGTTCGGCGCCAGACCCGCCGACATTTCTCGGCCGGAGACAAGATCCGCATCGTGCTTGACGGCCTGCGCGGCGAGGACAGCATTGCCGAGCTGTGCCGCAAGGAAGGCATTGCCCAGAGCCTGTATTACACCTGGTCGAAGGAGTTCATGGAAGCGGGCAAGCGCCGCTTAGCTGGCGATACGGCACGGGCCGCGACCACCGGCGAGGTACAGGATCTGCGCCGCGAAGCCCGGAGCCTGAAGGAATGTGTGGCCGATCTGACGCTCGAGAACCGCCTGCTGAAAAAAAGCATGATCGCGGATGGGGGCGACGACGAATGAGGTATCCCGCAGCCGAAAAGCTCGAGATCATCCGGATCGTCGAGCAGTCGCACCTGCCCGCCAAACGGGCGCTGGACCAACTCGGCATCGCCCGGCGGACGTTCTACCGCTGGTATGACCGCTACCTCGAGGGCGGCCGGAGGCGCTGGAGGATCGACCCTCGGCGCCGAGCCGGGTGTGGAACCGCATCCTCTTGGAAAACTACTTCCTGCCTTAGCGATCTCGAGCATCAGATCGAGGCCTTCATCGAGCACTACAACCACCGGCGCTATCACGAGAGCCTGAACAACGTGACGCCTGCCGACGCCTACTTCGGCGGGCCAGCGTCATCATCGAACGAAGGGAAAGGATCAAGCGACAGACACATCGAGCATCGGCGCTTGCAGCACCGCAAGCTTGCCGCCTAACATCAACCCC
>CAMLOC010000657.1 GCA_946481465.1 uncultured Shinella sp.
ATAGCCGAGCGCGCCGATCAGCACGACGTTGAGGAAGACGGGCGCGACGGCGGCGGCGAAATAATGGTGCAGCGAATTCAGCATGCCCGACAGCATCGCCGTCAGCGACATGCACATGAGATAGGGGAACATGACGACGGCGAGCTTCACCGTGACGTCGAACTTCTCCGCATCCCCCACGAAGCCGGGCGCGATGATCCAGGCGACGATGAGCGGCATCAGGAGCTCCATCGCGATGGTCAGCATCAGGAGCACGGTGAAGAGGACGCCGAAGACCTCCTCGGAAAAGCGCTTCGCGCCGTCGATGCCGCCAGCCTCGATCTCCTTGGCGAAGAGCGGCACGAAGGCGGCGTTGAAGGCGCCCTCGGCGAAGAGGCGGCGGAAGAGATTGGGGAAACGGAAGGCGGCGTAGAAGGCGTCGGCCATCGGCCCGGTGCCAAGCGCAGCCGCCATCAGCGTTTCGCGCGCGAAACCGAGCACGCGGCTGCCCAGCGTCGCGCCGCCGACGGTCGCGAATTTTCTCACCAGACTCATTGTTCCGTCCTGATCCTCTTCGACGCGGCGACGACGGGGGCGATCATGCCGGGCGGCATGCGGTCGCGCAGCTCGTCCGCCTCGTCCGCCATGACGGCCTTCAGCCGCGCGGCGATGTTGGCCTGCCGGTTGTCGTTGGTGACCTTCTGGCCGACGAGGTCGGTGACGTAGAAGGTGTCGATGACCTTCTCGCCGAAGGTGGTGATATGGGCCGAGGCAATGTCGAGCGACAGGTCCGACAGCACCGCCGTCACCTCGGACAATAGGCCGGGGCGGTCGAGGCACTCGATCTCGATCACCGTGAACTTGTTCGACAGCGTGTTGGAAATCGTCACGGCGGGCGAGACGGTGAAGGTGCGGTTGCGCTTGCGGCTCTTCGTGCGGGTGGCGATCACCTCCGGCAGGCGCTTGCGGCCGGAGAGCACGTCCTCGATCATCCGGCCGATCGTACCGGCCCGGCGCGTCTCGTCGGCATCGTTCGGGAACTCGCGGTTGACGAGGATCGTGTCGAGCGCCCGGCCATCGGAGGTGGTGAAGATCTGCGCGTCGACGATGTTGGCGCCCGCGGCCGCGCAGGCCCCGGCGATCACCGTCAGGAGGCGCGGATGGTCGGGCGAGAGCACGGTGATCTCGGTGATGGCATGGAAGGAATGCGTGCGCACCATCGTGGCCAGCGGCTGTCCCGCCTTGTCCGCCTCGCGGATGAAGGCGGCATGGCGCACCTGGTCCTCCAGCGAGACCGTCAGCAGGTAGGGATCGTAGTGCAGCCGCGTATAGGTCTTGCGGTCCTTCTGGCTCCATTCGGCCGGAAGCGCGCCGGAGAGGATGTCCCGCGCCGCCTGGGCGCGCTCCTTGCGCGACAGTTCGGAAAAGCCGCCGGAGATCAGGAGTTCGGTCTCGTAGTAGAGCGTGCGCAGCAGCTGGCCCTTCCAGCCGTTCCACACGCCCGGGCCGACGGCGCGGATATCGCAGACCGTCAGCACCAGCAGCATCTTCAGCCGCTCCAGCGACTGCACCTTCTCGGCGAAGTCGACGATGGTCTTGCGGTCGTTGAGGTCGCGGGTCTGCGCGACCATCGACATGGTGAGATGTTCCTCGATCAGCCAGACGACAAGCTCGGTCTGCTTCGGCGAGAGCCCGAAGCGCGGGCAGAGTTTGCGCGCGACTTTCGCGCCCGCCTCGGAATGGTCTTCCGGCCGGCCCTTGGCGATATCGTGCAGCAACACGGCGACGTAGAGCGATATGCGGTCTTCCACGCCGGGCATCAGCTGGTAGCTCAGGGGATGGGCATTCTTCTCGCGGCCCTGGTCGATATCCGCCAGCACGCCGACCGCACGGATCAGGTGCTCGTCGACCGTATAGTGGTGATACATGTTGAACTGCATCATCGCGACGATCTTGCCGAAATCCGGAATGAACCGGCCAAGCACGCCCGCCTCGTTCATGCGGCGGAGAATGAGCGCCGGATCGCGCGGCGACGTGAGGATCGACAGGAAGAGGCGGTTCGCCTCCTCGTTCTCGCGCAGCGCGGCATTGACGAGCTTCAGCGAGCGCGTGACCTGCTTCAGCGCATCAGGATGGAATTCCAGCCCGTTGATGTCGGCGATGTGGAAGAGCCGGATCAGGTTGACGGGATCGCGCTTGAAGACGTCGGGATCGGCGATGGTGATGCGGCCGCGGTCTTCGAGAAAATCCAGCGTGCCGGCAATCTTGCGCGTGCGGCGGGTGAAGCGGCTGATGACGGCGCTGATGCCCGGCGCTTCCTTGGCCTGCTGGTCCTCCAGCGTGGCGCAGAAGATGCGCGTCAGGTCCCCGACGTCCTTGGCGACGAGGAAATAGTGCTTCATGAAGCGCTCGACCGCCGAAAGGCCGGGATGCGGCTGGTAGCCGAGGCATTCGGCGATCTCGCGCTGGATATCGAAGGAAAGCCGCTCCTCCGCCTTGCCCGTCAGGAAGTGCATGTGGCAGCGCACCGCCCAGAGGAAATCGTCCGCCTTCTGGAAGAGCTTGTATTCCTGGCGCGACAGGACCCCGAGCTTTACCAGTTCGGCGGGGTCGCGGATATGGTAGAAATACTTGGCGATCCAGAACAGCGTGTGCAGGTCGCGAAGTCCGCCCTTGCCTTCCTTGACGTTCGGCTCGACGAGGTAGCGCGTGTCGCCGGCCTTGCGATGCCGCTCGTCGCGCTCGGCGAGCTTCGCCGCGATGAATTCCGGGCCGGTGCCGCGGATGATCTCGCGGTCGAAGCGAAGGGCGAGATCCTCGAAGAGGGCCACCGAGCCGCAGATGTAGCGCGCTTCGAGGATAGCCGTGCGGATCGTCATGTCGCCCTTGGAAAGCTGGATGCATTCCTCCAGGTTCCGCGTCGCGTGGCCGACCTTGAAGCCGAGATCCCACAGGATGTAGAGCATGAACTCGATGGCCGGCTCGCTCCAGGCCGCGGGCTTTTGCGGCAGCAGGAAGAGCAGGTCGATGTCCGAGCCCGGCGCCAGCGTGCCGCGGCCGTAGCCGCCGACGGCGGTGACCGTGATGCGCGCGGCGGGCGGCGCCT
>CAMLOC010000658.1 GCA_946481465.1 uncultured Shinella sp.
TGACCGTCAGCGGAAAGGCCAAGATGCCGGGTTTCAGTGCCATTTTCGGGCTCGCCACCAGCACCGCCACCTTCCAGGCCGACAGCGCCAGTTCCTTGACGAACAGCAGCGTGAGCGACAGCACCTTCAAGGGCCGGATGCGCCTTCCGTCGGGCTGGATGTGATCGCGGATCAAGACGAGCGACAGCGCGCCCGCGGCAAGGCCGAGCACGAGGTTGGGGAGAGTGAAGCTGCCGGAAACGGCGAGCCAGGCGAGTGCGAAGAGGGCGATGGTGAAGGCGGGCCGCATGTCAGTTGCCTCCCGGAAAGACGGAGCCGATATAGGCCCTGGGATCGGCCAGCCCCTGCGCGGCCAGCTGGATGGTCGACAGCAGCGCATCCGGGAAGAGGCCGAAGACCACTGTCAGCGCGGTGAGCGCGGCAAGCGGCACGAGTGCGCTTGCCGGAATGGCCTCGCCCGACGGCGCGCCGCCCGCCGGCCGCCAATAGGCCAGCAGGAACACCCGGCCGACCGCGATGGTCGTCAGGAACCCCGTGAGGAAGACCGCCGCCACCAGCCACCAGGCGCCGATATCCATCGCCGCCTTCGCCACCATGACCTTCGGCCAGAAGCCGGAGAAGGGCGGCAGGCCGGAGACGGCGAAGAACAGCACCAGCGACAGGGCGGAGAACAGGGCGGAGCGCGTATAGAGACCGCCGAGGCGGGCAAGGTCGAACGTGCCGGCAAGCCGCCCGGCAAGGCCCGCGGCCATGTAGAGCGCCGTCATCACCACCATGGAATGCAGCGCATAGAAGATCGCCCCGCCGGTGCCGCCGGGACTGCCGAGCGACAGGCCGGCCAGCATGACGCCGATGCCCGAGATGACGAGATAGCCGAGCAGCCGGCGAATATCGCTCTGTCCAAGCGCGCCGAGCGCGCCGAGGAGCATGGTGGCCGCGCCGGCGAGCGCGATGACGAAGCTCAGTTCCTCCCGCTCGACGGGGAAGAGCATGATCAGCGTGCGCAGCAGCGCATAGATGCCGACCTTGGTGAGGAGGCCCGCGAACAGCGCCGACACCACGACGCGCGGCGTGTGATAGGAGGCCGGCAGCCAGAAATTCACCGGGAAGGCCGCGGCCTTCATGCCGAAGGCGGTGAAATAGAGCATGGCGAGCGTCATCAGCGGCAGTTCGGCGCGGCCCGCCGCCGCCTTGGTGGCGATGTCGGCCATGTTGAGCGTGCCGAAGATGCCGTAGAGATAGCCCGTCGTGATGAGGAACAGCGTGGTCGCGATGAGGTTGAGGAAGGCGTATTTGATCGCGCCGTCGATCTGCCGCGGCTCCGAGCCGAGCGTGACGAGGCCGAAGGACGAGATCAGCAGCACCTCGAACCAGACATAGAGGTTGAAGATGTCGCCCGTCAGGAAGGCGCCGGAAACCCCGGCCATCAGCAGCAGCAGGAACGGATAGAAGCCGTAGCGCCGCCCGCTCGCGTCGATATCGCCGAGCGCGTGCACCGCGCCGGCCAGCGCCACGACGGCGCCCGCAAGGGCGAAGAGCACGCCCGTGAGGTCCGCGGTAAAGGCGATGCCGAAGGGCGGCAGCCAGCGGCCCATCACCATCGTCACGGGACCGTTCGCCGAGACATGGGCCAAGAGCAGCGCATCGAGCAGCACCAGCACGGCCAGCGCGGGAACGGCAAGGAGGCCCTGCAGGTGCAGCGACTTGCGGGCCATCAGGAGCACCGCGCCGGCCAGAATGCACCAGGCGGGCGGCAAGACGACCAGCCAGTCGGCGGGAGCGACCGGCGTCATGACGAGGGCTGCGGTAAGATCGGTCGGCGTTACGGCCATTGGCGGGTCGGTTCCTGTCAGTAGCCGGTCGGCGGGAGGGGTTCGTTCTCCGGTTCCGCCAGCCGCATCTCGTTGCCGTTGTCGGTGCCGAGATCCTGATAGGCCCGGTAGACGAGAACCAGCAGGAAGGCGAAGAAGGAGAAGGAAATGACGATCGCCGTCAGGATGAGGGCCTGCGGCAGCGGATTGGCGGTGAGCGCCTGCGGCACGTCATGGCCGGCCGGGATGATCGGCGGCACCTCGCGCAGGATGCGGCCGCTGGTGAAGAGGAGAAGGTTCACCGCATTGCCGAGCAGCACCACGCCGAGCAGCACGCGCACCAGGAACTTCGACAGCATCAGGTAGACGGCGGCGGCAAAGAACAGGCCGACGAGCAGGACCAAGGGCACTTCCATCAGGCGTTCTCCTCCGCTTCCAGCGCCAGCGCGATCGAGGTGATCGCGCCCACCACGACGAGATAGACGCCCGTATCGAACAGCATGACGCTGGACAGCGGAATCTCGACGCCGAGGACGACGGGATAGACCCAGAGCCCCGTCATGAAGGGCACGGCAAAGACGATCGACATCAGGCCGGCGATCGCCGCGATGAAGAGCCCGAAGGCCGAGATCGCCATCGGGTGGAACCACAGCGCCCTGCGCACGGCGGCAATGCCGTTGGCGATGCCGAGGATCGCAAAGGCCGACACCGCGATCAGCCCGCCGATGAAGCCGCCGCCCGGCTCGTTATGGCCGCGCAGCAGCACGAAGAGCGAGAACAGCACCATCAGCGCTGTGAGGAACGGGGCGACGGTGCGGAAGATGAGCGTGTTCATGGGCAACGTCCTTCAACGAAGGCGGCTGAGCGGCAAAACGGCTGCTCACGAAGGGAAAGCCATGCCTCTTGCCCCTTCTCCCCGCCTGTGGGGAGAAGGTCGCGGCAGCGGGATGAGGGGCAACGCTGCTCGGTCGAACTCGGCGCCAAGAAGGCCCCAGCGCCCAGCCCGCCCCTCATCCGCCTGCCGGCACCTTCCCCCCGCAGGCGGGGAGAAGGGGAATGTGGCGGCGCCGTGCCGCTTGCCGATCTCCCGCCTTGAGAGGAAGACGGCCGGCACGGCGGAGGGAGGTGGCTGCAGGCTCCGACCATCACGCCCTCCCCTTGCGAATACGGATGATCGACAGGATCGCCAGCCCCGTCACCATGACGACGGTGATCTCGCCCAGCGTGTCCGTGCCGCGGAAATCGACGATGATGACGTTCACCACATTGGC
>CAMLOC010000659.1 GCA_946481465.1 uncultured Shinella sp.
GGCCCATCCGACCTTCGCCGAGGCGACGAAGGTCTGGGCGACGATCGGGCTCCTGAGAATCTACATCGTGCTGGACGGCCGCCCCCACGAGGCAAGGCTCATCCAGGACCTCCTGGTCGCGATGGTCTATCTCGGGGTCGTCCTGTCCGTGATGGCGTTTGTCTTCGGCGTTCCGATCGGCGCCTTGCTGGCGACCTCCGGCGTCGTCGCGATCATCCTGGGCCTTGCCCTGCAGAACACGCTGGGAGACGTCTTCTCCGGCATTGCGCTGACCCTGGGGCGACCCTATGTCATCGGCGACTGGATACTGCTGAGCGACGGGACGGAAGGCCGGATCGTGGCGAGCAACTGGCGCTCCACCCATATTCTCACGAGCATGCACAATCTGGTCGTCCTGCCCAACAGCGTCCTCGCCCGGCAGGGGCTCACAAATGTCAGCAAACCCGACGAAAACCACCAGATGATGCTGCCGCTTCGTATCGTGCCGACCAGGAGACCGAAGTTCGTCGTCAGCGTGCTGCACGAGGCGTTGAACAACTGCAACGGCATTCTGCATGATCCGCCCCCGGCGGCTTTGCTCGTGGGACTGAGCGCCGCCGCGATCGAGCTGGAACTCCAGTTTCGCGTGCGGGGACCCGCGCAGCGCGGTGCGGCGCGAAACGAGGTGATCGACCTGGTCTACCAGCATTGCGACGCGAACGGTTTGCGGCTGGCGCGGTCCGCCGGTACGCTCGTGATGGAGGCGGCCGAGGCGATGGATGCGCTGCCATCGCCGGTTGAGCGGCTGCTTGACACCGCTCCCCTTCTGGCCGGCCTGACCGATGAAGAGCGTTCGGCGCTCGCCGTCCGCGCAAAGCCGGGGGAGGCGATGGCGGGCTCGACCCTCATCGCCAGGGGAGAGATCTCGGAACACCTCGTCGTCATCCGTTCCGGGATCGTCGTCCTGCTGGAAGACGGCGAAGAGATCACCCGGCTTGCGCCGGGCGACAGTCTTGGCGTGCGAAGCGCTCTGGGGGAAGAACCGGAATTTCACGAGGCGAGGGCGATGACGCGCGTCACCTTTTTCCGGATCGAGAAAGTCGTGTTCGAAGAGCTGCTGTCCGGCCGTTCCTCGATTGCCGAGGATCTTGCCCGCCGGATGCGCGAGGCGGGCGCCATGCGCGAAAACGGAGGCATGCCGGTAGTATCCGCCCGTGCCCGTGCCGATCTTATCCGGACCATCCGTTCCGCGTTCGGCAGTTCCTGATGCGCGGCCCATCCAGCAGACCTGTTCACCGATCGTGCGAGGCTGACCGTTATGCAAGGGCTTTTGTCGGAAACCGCCGGGCTCGTGACCTTCGTCCGGGTCGTGGAGACGGGGTCGTTCAGCGCGGCTGCCAAGAGCCTGGGGGCGACGCCGTCATCCGCGTCCAAGAGCATCTCCCGCCTTGAAAACCTGCTGGGGGCGAAGCTGTTTCGCAGGTCCACCCGTGTCCTGATACTGACCCCCGAGGGGGAGGCATTCTACGAGCGCGTGATGCCGCTGCTTCGGGACATCGAGAACGCCACCGATGTCCTGCAGTCCCACGGCACGATATCCGGCCGCCTTCGCATCAGCCTGCCCGGCGAAATGGGGCGGCTTCTGGTGCAGTCGATCTTCAGCGGCTTCCTGCCGTCCTATCCGGACATATCGCTCGAAATCGGCATGACGGACAGCCATGTGGATATCTTGCGCGACAACTACGATATCGCCTTCCGTGTCGGCCACACGGATCAGAACGGGCTCATGTCCAGGACGCTCGCCCATCTCGACATGGTTCTGGTCGCCGCACCGTCGCTGATCGCGCGGCACGGAAGCGTCTCGACCGTCGAGAGCCTTCGCCGGCTTCCTTTCGCGCGATACTCCGTCAAGGGCCGCCCCTATGCCATCCGCTTCGCCGACGGGCTTGAAGTGCAGCCCCAGGGGCGGCTGGACCTCGATTCCGCGACCGCGATCAAGGAGGCGGCAGGGAGCGGGCTCGGCGCGGCCTATCTCCTGAAACGGATCGTGCAGGACGAGATCGACGACGGGTCGCTCGTCGTCCTCCTGCCCGATCGTCCCCTGGAGACGGTCCCGTTCCGGGCCCTCCATGCCTCCGGCCGGATGCCAAGCCTGAGAATGCAGGTCTTGACCGACTTCGTCGCGGAAACCATCCGCATGTCGGGCTGACCGACTTTCCGCTGCCGCCGGCCGGCTGGTCGAAACAACCGGACTAGGGTATCACGGAACACGATGATCGCGTGGGGGCGGCAACGGGTCCCGGAGGGCAGATGTCTCGGTTTGTCGGCAAAAGAGTATTCGGGGATGGCTGAGCTGACGGCACGGTTCCCGGACGCCGATCCGGTTGCCGCGGCGAAGACCGTCGAAAACCTTTTCGGCAACGGCTGGGCGTTCGACGCCGCCGGCCGATGGCTCTACCTTGCGGCGGACGCAGAGGCGGCGCTCGGATGCACGGTTGCGGAACTGAACGCGTCGTGTGACGAGGGGCACATCGCCTGGCGGAAACTCCTTCACCCCGACGAGTACGATGCCGTTGCCGAGACCTGGCTGCACGCGCTGAAGACGGGCGCCCCCTTCGACGCAGAGCTTCGCATGCGGCGCAAGACCGGCTACGCCTGGGCTCGTATTTCCGCCCGGCCGGTTCACGATGCCGCCGGCCGGCTGGTCGGCTGGTACGGCACCTCCATCGATACCGACTTCCATCGCAAGACGGTGGACGCCCTTCACGAGCGGGAAAGGGAGCTCCTCGAACTCGTCAACATCGTTCCGAGCAATCTCTGGCGGTTGTCGCAAAACGGAGAACCCAATTTCTTCAACACGAGAATGGTCGATTATCTGGGCGTATCGGTGGAGGAGATCGAGAAGCCCGGCCTCACCCGTCTTGATGCGATGATCGAAACGGCGATACACCCTGAAGACCGGCCCGGCTTCAGGGCGGCCATCATGCGGTCGCTTGAAAGCGGCGAGGGCTTTGCCTCGCGCTATCGCCTTCGCCGTTTCGACGGGGCCTATCACTGGATGTCCAGCCGGGCCGAGGCGTTGCGCGGCAAAGACGGCGA
>CAMLOC010000660.1 GCA_946481465.1 uncultured Shinella sp.
CCAGACCCCTGGCGGCGGTGACTGCCAGGTGTTCGCGCCGATCGTCGCCAGCTCGCAGGACACCCGGAACACGCAGAACCAGGTGGCGGTTCACAACGGCAAGGGCGCCCGCGTTTGCGGGTGGAAGCCTCAATGACGGGAGGCGGGCCTATGATCGGCAATCGAGACGGCAAGTTCATGGACCGGCTGATTCCAAGCCTCCTGGGCGGGGCGGTTGCAGTCGTCGGCATGGCGCTCGTCTTTTGGGCGGATACCCGCGCCAATGACCGCGAAACGGCCGGCGCCATTTCCCGCCTTGATAAGGAGATCACCGAGATCAAGCGCTCGGCCGAAACCGACCGGCAGAAGACCAGCGAGCTCTCCGCCGACGTGAAGGTGATCCTCGCCATCATGCAGCGGATCGAGCGGAAGGTTGACGCGCGGTAGCGCCCAAACTCCAACGTTCCTCAGCAATATCAATGCTCATGCTAGATTGTGGATCTAGAGGTCCCCCGTTCGAGCCGGGGTGGCTGTACCATCTTTCTCCAGTCAATTCAGGGCTTTAACCATCAAGCTCTTTTGACTTGCGTTGGAACGTTGGAGAGACGTTGGAGCGCGTCGTTTACGAGGCGTTCTCGGCCGTGCGGGCCGCGACCCGCTGCTTTGCCACTTCGCTGGTCTTCTTGAGCGGTCGGCGCAGGTATCGCACGGTGGTCGAGGGCTGAGAATGCGTGGCCGCGTGACGCAGGGCGCCGAGTTCGGCCCCGGCTTCGTCGGCCTCGCTGAGGCCACCGGCTCGGGTGTCCATGCTCCAGATATCGTCAGGGATGCCGGCGGCCCGCGCACACTTGCGCCAGTGCTCTTGGAACCGCCGCCGTCGCCACGGGATGCCGGTCGTCTCGCTGACGATGAGCGGGCCGATTCGCTTCTCTGGCGGCACGAACGCTATTTCCTCCATCACCATCGGCAAGAGCTTCAGGTCGAACACCGCGCGCTTGCGGCCCCGGCTCTTGCTCGTCGGCTTGCTGAGGATGAGATCGCTATTGATGTGCGTCCCCCACACCAGCCCCGTCGACCAGACAAGGCCGCGATCGATCAAGCCACCGGCTGGCTGCGCCGTCGCATCCTTGCGCCACTCGCCGATCACGTCGCGCTGCCGCAGCAGGCATTCGAACATGACGGCGATCGCAAGTGCGACGGATGGGTAGCCCCTGGCGTGGGCTGCCTTCCGCACAGCAATGACTTGGTCGGCGGTGATCGAGCTCTCGCGCGGCGCGGAGTTCTCGAACCGGGTTTCCGACAGGATATCGACCAGGCGCTTCGCGTGCTGCAATTCGAGGAAGGCGCCGAAGCCGAGCGTCATCCGCAGCATGGTCATCTTGCTATGAGCCGACCGGATGCGCTCCGGGCCGCCTTCCTTCGTCGGCAGCTTGAACTTGCGATGCCAGCGCTTCATGTCGGGGCCGCTGACAAGATGACGGCGCTGCGTGCCTATCGCCGCCCGCAGCGCCTTGAGGTCGGACATGTAGGTGTCGCGGGTGTTGTGCTTGACCGTCTGGAACGGGCTTTCCTCGTGGAGCTCGTAGAAGTCGAAGAGAGCGTTGAATGTGCCGTCATCGACCATCTGACGCTTCGTCTTGCCGGACAGATGCTGCAGCGCCTCGGCGTGCAGCCGGCGGCATGTCGCGGCGAACGCTCGGTGTTCGATAGAGCCTGGCGCCGGACGTGTCGGGAGCGGTTCTGCTGCGAGCCTCGCCGTCTCCGGAGAAAATCCGGCCTTCCGCGCCTTCGCTGGTGCCACCCATATCGGGACTTCGCCGCCCTTGCGCTTGCGCCATTCAAGGCCTGGCGCATGGTCAATGCCATCGGTCATTAGAAAATCTCCTTCTCATCAGGCGCACTCGCGCCCGACTCTGAGGATATCCCGTTGTAGGCTTTCAGCCAGCGCTCGACGGCTGGCCAATAGCGGCGGTTGCCGAACAGAGGATCTTTCTTCGGAAGGCCGTTGCGTTCCAGGATCGTTGCCGTCTCGCGCCAGCTCCTCATCATGACGCCGGCGGCGTCGCCGAAGACCTCGGAAACGATGCGCTCCTCGCTCGGGTAGAGCGGCAGCGGCTCAGGGCTCTTGCGCGGCGGCATCGCGTCCTCCCTCTGCGAGCGCGAGGATGGCGGCTGCATTGGCCGTGCCCTCATCCCATGCGCGAACCTCCTCGGCATCCCCTACGTTGCCGCAGTCACAACGGGTACAATCGCATGGGCGCTTGCCTCGTGGCCTCACCACCTCCGCTGCCTCTCTGAGCCCGGCAAGACGGCCGGCGGCGCGCTCGGCTGCGAGCAGTTCCGCGAGCGGCGGGCCAAGCGACCGGCGCAACTCTTCGTCGGAGGCTCCCGACTGCCCGCGGATGAAGCTGCGGGCCTGCGCGTCCTTCTCGGCTGGCGTCATGGGGCCACGGTCCCGCATCAATTCGGTCAGTTCAGCCAGGGACTGGCCTGTCAATCCGAAACCCAGGTTACCGATCATCGGCATTCGTCTCTCCCCTCGCAGTGGCAGATGCGGAACGGGCGCGGCGCAGCGCCCCTACGGTCAACCTGGCCTTGATGCGCTCTGCCAGATGCAGCGGCCGGCTCCATAAATCCGCATCGTCAGTGTTGTTTTCCCAGAGGCTGGCCGCCTCTGCGAACGGCTCCAGCGCCTCCACCGCCTGCGCGAGCTTGGCTTCGGCGGAGAGGGCGCGGATGGCTCTGGCGAGCTTGTCGAGCCTATCCCCCGCCTTTTCATCGTCATCGCAGATCACGGCAGCGTCCAAGATCGCCTGTTGCAGCCCGGATAGCTCACCCACCGCCTGCGTGAGCTTGGCTTCGGCGGAGAGGGCGCGATCTTCCATGGCGACTAGAGCGCGACCCTGTTCGGTCTTCGCGTCGAACAGAAGAGCATCGCGAGCAGCTTCGGCCCCGATTGCTCTCTGCGCTGCAAGATCGGCAGCCCGCTCCTTCGCCTCGAACGCTGGGCGGATGAGGGAGAATACAGCGGCCATGGCTTCGCGGCGCACGATCTCAACGTTGTGGGCGTCGATTCCAGGCGCGCTCTGCCAAACCGC
>CAMLOC010000661.1 GCA_946481465.1 uncultured Shinella sp.
GATGGCCTGAAGCCTGTTTCGATATTCGGAAAGGGCGAAGGGAAGTTCGATCATGCAATGGGCATCCTGATTGACGAAGCGGAAATGTCAGGCGGTCGTGAGCTGGGCGTGCCGCCATTCAGCCGCGTGCGGAAATGCATGTCAATCTTGGAAAAAGATACATGTCAATTTCGGAGGTGCGGCGCGATGCTTCAAAGGGCGAGGACGCTCCGGTCGGGCGCGGCGCGCAGCAATGAGGCGAGGATGTCGAGGCCGGCGGCGAGTTCGTCCGCCTCCGTCGCGCCGAGCGAGACCCGGACGGCTCCTGCCGGTGCGCCGGAAAGCGAGAAGGGCGTGCTCGGCGCCACCGCCACGCCCCGGGCGCGCGCCTGGGAAACGAAGGCAGGCTCGTCGTGCTCGGGCGGCAGCGGCAGCCAGAGATGAAGCCCTTCCGGGTGCGCGCGGTATGCCGCGCCGTCGAGCACTGCCGAGACGATGCGATGCCGTTCGCGCAGGGCCGCGCGTTGCCAGTCGACCAGCGCCTGCATCGTGCCGTCGGCAAGCCACAGCGCGGCGATCTCGGCCATGACGGGTGTCGCCATCCAGTTCGCCATCAGGTGCCGGTTGGCGATGGTGGCGGCAAGATGATCGGGCGCGGCCACATAGCCGATCCTGAGGCCCGGCAGGGCGGCCTTGCTGAAACCCGTGATGTAGAGCGTCCGTTCGGGGGCCAGTGCCGCGATGGGGCGTGGCCGGCGGGAGAGCAGCGGGCCGAACACGTCGTTCTCGATGATCGTCACGTCGTGCCTGCGCGCCGTTGCGGCGATGGCGCTGCGCCGGCCTTCCGGCATCAGCGAGGCCGTCGGGTTGGCGAGATTGGGCTGGAGGGCGACCACCCGCACCTCTTCCCTGAGGCAGGCCTCCTCCAGCGCTTCGGGCAGCATGCCGTCCGCATCCGCGGATATCGGGCGGACACGGATGCCGAGATAGTCTGCGAGCGGCCGAATGACATGATAGCACACCTCCTCGGCGGCCAGGATCGCGCCGGGGCCGGCCGCGGACAGGAGGGCGACGGTAAAGGCCGAGGAGGCCCCGTTCGTCACGAGCAGGTTGCGCGGCGCGGTTTCGACGCCGAGCGTGGCGAGCCACGCGGCGGCCGCCTCGTTGTGCCGCGGGAAGATGGCATTGGGGCGGAAGGACAGGGCCGCAGTTGGCGGAAGGCTGTCGCCGAGCCGGTGCAGGGCCTCCTTCATCCGCTCGAGATGAAAGGGCACGCAGACGGGCGTGACGATCGAAAGGTCGATCTCGTTCGCCCGTCGCTCCGCAATATAGGGCGGCTGCGGGGCAAGGCCGCTCGCCTTGACATAGGTGCCGCGGCCGACCTCGCCCGACACCAGGCCGCGGCGGGTAAGGACGTCATAGGCCTTGCTCACCGTCTGGATCGAGATCTTCAGGTCATAGGCGAGGTCGCGATGCGGCGGCAGCTTGTCGGAAGGCACCAGCCGGCCGCTCTTGATCGCCGCCGTGATCTGGTCCGCGAGCGAGATATAGACGGGGCGCCGCAACTGGGCGGGATCTGGATACCATTTTGTCATGTATTCTTGTCGGCCAAAAGCATGACAATTTCAATTGGCATCGACGTAAGGCCGGCCCGGCCGGCGCCCTTCGTGCGCGGCGCCAAATTGTCACGTAGCGTGCGTCGTTAAAGTGGTATATAATTTGCCACATTAACAGGAGAAGCCCATGAACAACGAAGAAACACGCAAGCCCCTGGTGTTTTCCGGCGAGCATGTCAGCGGCCGGGACGTCAATGGCAGCAGCCTGATGCCGATGCTCGTCGCAGGACTGATCCTGATCGCGATCGGCTATGCGGGCGTGATGATCTTCGTGTAGGCGGGCAAGCCGACGGCGTGCCGATGGGCGGTCGGCCGGCACCACGGCGCCATCGGCATGTTTGCCGGGCATCGAATCGCTTTAGATGGCACTCCCAGTCGATCCCCGTGACGCGGCGCCGCCGTCTCGTCCCTTACCGCCCGGAGAAGCCATGCCCCCTTCATCATCGCCCGTCGCGCTTGCCGGCGCGACGTTCACCGACATGGCGCTCGGCACGGCCGACCAGCCGCACCGGATTTTCCTCTATCGCCCGGCAGGGCCCCCGCCGCCCGAGGGCTGGCCGGTGCTCTACATGACGGACGGCAATGCCTGTTTCGCGACGGCCGTCGATGCGCAGAAGGTGCAGATGGCCTATCCGAGCGGCACGAACATCCGCGAGGGCGTGATCGTGGCGATCGGCTATCCGTCCGATGACGCCTACGATCCCTTCCGCCGTTCCTGGGATCTCAGCCCGCCGCCCGGCCGCACCTATCCGCCGTTCTTTCCCGACACGCCGGACGTCAGGACCGGCGGCGGCGACGGTTTCCTCTCCGCGATCGAGGAGGAGGTGAAGCCATGGGTCGAGCGACAGGTGCCGATCGACCGGTCCCGCCAGGCGCTTTTCGGCCATTCCTTCGGCGGCCTGCTGGTGCTCCATGCGCTGTTCACCCGGCCCCATGCCTATCGGCGCTGGATCGCGGCAAGCCCGTCGATTCACTGGGAGGACGCGGCCGTGCTTTCGACGGAGCAGGCGTTCCTGGAGCGCACCGACCTGCCGCCCGGCATCGAGCTTCATCTTTCGGCCGGGCAGTATGAGAGCGAGGCGTGCATCGCCCCCTTCCATAAGGGCCGGCCCGACGAGGAGCAGAGACGGGCCCGCGCCCGTGAAGCCAGAACGGTGGAGCTTGCCCGGGCGATGGCGGAACGCTGGGAGGCATCCCCCCGGCTCGCGGGCATCGCCCGTTTCGAGGAATATGCCGGCGAGAACCATATGTCCGTTCTGCCCGTTGCCGTGAACCGCGCCATCCAGATCGCGTTCCGACAGGAAGGCTAGAGCATTTCCAGCCGAAGCGAGATCGCTTCGGCGTCGGATAATGCGGTAAAAACAGGAATCCAGGGCATTGCCGGTGAACCGGAGTTTGCCGGAAATGCTCTAGAAGGCTGCGTGATAGATGGCGAGCACGTCTTCCACGCTCATGTCGACGGGGTTGTTGTCCATCAG
>CAMLOC010000662.1 GCA_946481465.1 uncultured Shinella sp.
CGCGACGAATTCGATTGACATCACCGGTGGGGCGCTCCGCCTGCAAGGGCGGCTTTCGGCTCCGGGCTTTTGTGCCGCGAAGGCCAAAAAGCCCCGCCGGGCTTCCGACGGGGCTGTCTTGTTTCGGTTGCGGGAGCCTAAGTCGACGGGGACGGGCAGAGTGAAGCGGCCGAACGGATCCCGAGGCCACCCGGCGCACAAACACATCCTGCCGTCTTAGACACAATCAGTTCGCCAGATGCTCGAAGAGCCGTGCCACGGCCTCCGCGCCGGGATCGACATGGCCTTCGAGCTGCTTGGCGTTGATGTAGGTGGCGCGACCGGCCTTCGCGCGGGTGAGGGTCGCGGTGAAGTTCGCGCCCTTCCGCGCGGCCCCGGCCGCAGCCGCGATGCCCTGCCCGAGCGCGTCGAGCGCGGGGGCAAGCGCATCGACCATCGTCCGGTCGCCGATCCGGGCGCCGCCGATTTCCTGCATGCGGGCAAGGCCGGCACGCAGCGCCTCGCGCATCGGCAGACCGCTCGACGCCCCGTCACCGGCGGCGGCGAAGAAGATGGCGAGCAGTACGCCGGAGGAACCGCCCATCGTCTGGCTGAGTTCCTGGCCGATGGCACGCAGGAGCTGCGTATGGTCCGATAGCGGCAGGCGATCGATGGCGTTGATCAGCGCGCGGGCGGCGCCTGCCAGCGTCGAACCGGTATCGCCGTCGCCGGATTTGGCGTCGAGCGCATTGAGATCCTGTTCGGCGTCGATCAGTACGTTGCAGCAATCGATAAGGAAGGTGCGCGTCGCCGCATGGTTCGAAGGCATCGGCATGATCGGCGTCAGACCATCCGGCAGGGCCGCGACGGCAATCGGCTGCACCTGCGAAACGCCCGGCCAGGCCGGGATCGACACGGGGTCCTTCAGGAGATCCAGCTCGGCGGTATCGGCCGGGAAGACGGAGAGGGAAAAACCCTGCATGTCGAGCGAGGTCATCAGCGCGGCGGGGCCGATGGCATGGGTGATCTTCGCGCCGACGGATGAGCCGAGGAGATCATGCGCCAGAACGGCCATTTCGAGCACCGAGGTGCCGCCGAGATTGTTGATCAGCGCCACATGCGGCCCCTCGCCCATGACGGCGGCAAGCCGCTCGACCATGGTGGCGACCGAGGCGCGGGCACCGGCGAAATCGATCTGCTCCACGCCTGCCTCGCCATGGATGCCGAGGCCAAGTTCGGCCTTGCCCTCGGGAATGCGATCCTCCTTCGGTGAGCCGGGCACGCGGCACGTATCGAGCGACATGCCGATGGAGCGCGTTCCCGCGATGACGCGCCTTGCCGCCGCCGTCACGGTGTCGAGGTCCGCGCCCTGCTCGGCGAGCGCCCCGGCGATCTTGTGGACGAAGAGCGTACCGGCAACGCCACGCGCCTGCGGCAGATCAGGAAGCGCGATGTCGTCGCCGACGATCACCATCGAGACATTGAGGCCGAAAGCACGCGCCCGCTCGGCGGCGAGGCCGAAATTCAGACGGTCGCCGGTATAATTCTTGACGACGAGCAGGCACCCGGCCGGCCCCGTCACGGCGAGAATGCCGGCAAGCACGGCGTCGACGCTGGGCGAGGCGAAGACGTCGCCGCAGATGGCGGCCGTCAGCATGCCCCTGCCGACGAAGCCGACATGGGCGGGCTCGTGGCCCGAGCCGCCGCCCGAGACGATCGCGACCTTGGATTTGTCCCAGTCGCTGCGCAACACGACGCGGATATGCGGATAGCCGTCGAGGCGGGTGAGCGTACCGCCCGAAAGAGCCAGCACGCCGTCGATCGCCTCGGTGACGACGTCTTCGCGCCTGTTGATGAACTGCGCCATGGAAATCTCCTTAAGCTGAACGCATGCCCGCTACGTCGAAAGAGAGCGGATGCGACGGTTGGATCCGGATGGTCTCGCCGCCCCTGAGCGGCGTGTGGGCATCGGTGATGGGGTCGTGCCGCGGCGATATTCTTCGCACCCGGCGGGGCTCCGGCAAAGAGAGCGGCCAGCCGCACATTGATACGGGGTTGGCCGAGGCGGCTCTGCCTCGTGACGGCAGGGCAGTCCCCACAATGCGCTCAACGATTGCAGTGCCATGTGACGTCCTCCCTAGCCCGCCGATCGCGCTGAAAGGCCAAAGCGCCTTTTATGGGCACGCGACGCATCGTTTCCGGTGGACTTATGTGCCTCCACGCTGCCGACTCCTCCCGACATCGCGATGGAAGTGATATTGAGGTGCGCACCTCAATGCAAGCGCTTTTTGAGGTGCGCACGTCAATTATTGCTTCTCCTGCGATTTTGCGAGAAACATATCTCTTCCGAAGGTGTCAGGACCCCTCATGCGGCCAACAGCCAAAGATCTTGCAGAAGCCGCCGGCGTCAGCCTGGCAACCGTCGACCGCGTGTTGAACGCCCGCCCGAATGTAAGCAAGAAGGCGGCCAGGAGTGTCAACGAAGCTATTGAGCGAATTGGCTTTATTAGAAACCCCGCCGCTGTGAGCCTTGCGCGGAACAAGAACTATCGGTTCCGGTTTGTGTTCCCCAATTCAGGCGATCTCTACCTTCGTGAACTGATCGAGCGCGTGGAGGAGCTGAAAGGGGCACTCAAGGGCGACCTTACCGATATAGATTATGTCCAAATCCCCGCCGATGATGCCCATGGCGTCGCGAAATATCTCGCTGGCATCGGCGAGGACGAGGTCGACGGGATTGCTTTGATGGCTCCGGAATCCCCTCAGGTACGCGACGCGGCAGCGCGGCTTCTGCGAAGAAACATCAAGGTCGTTCAATTTCTCTCCGGCCAGGAAAAGCTGCCCGAGGCGGATTTCGTAGGGGTTGACAATTTTGCTGCCGGAGCGACGGCAGGAAAGCTTATCGGCCGGTTCACCTCCCGCACACCCGGCAAAGTGATGGTCGTTGCGGCCGAGATATTCGAGTTTGCCGTCGTCTCGCCAGCGCCCGAGATCGCCCGAGCGATAGAGCCGGCTTCCGTTGCCGTGCGGCTCCGGCAGAAAACGCTCCGCCGTCAGCTCAGGCTTGTTTAAATACCCGCGGGCAACACCTGC
>CAMLOC010000663.1 GCA_946481465.1 uncultured Shinella sp.
TCTCGATAACCGGAACATAGTCCGGGAAGGCCGGCAGGTCCTCATGCGGGCCGAAGGCGCCGAGCACCTTGGGCGGCTTGTTGGGGGCCGGCGTATTCGTCCAGTCCGGCCGGAAGCGGAACTTCCCGTCGGGAAAGCCAAAACCCCGGGAAAAATGCGCGGTCTCGAAATCCGGCTGGCAGTCGATCCACTTCTCCTCCTTCAGGCCGTCGAAATCGAGGTCGTAATAGGGCAGCATGCGGGTGATGTGCTCCTGCGCGGAGAGCCCGAAGCCCCGCATGCCGCCGACGCCGAGGCGCCGTGCCAGTTCCTCGATGACGAAGAGGTTGCTGCGCACCGTCGCGGGCGGCTCGACGAGCTTGGGGCCGAGCAGGATGTGCTGGTGGCCGCCGCCGCGATAGATATCGTCATGCTCGACGAACATGGTGGCCGGCAGCACGATATCGGCGAGTTTCGCCGTATCGGTCATGAACTGCTCGTGCACGGCGACGAACAGGTCGTCGCGCAGGAACCCCTGCTTCACCAGGCGCTGCTCGGGCGCGACATTGGCCGGATTGGTGTTCTGGATGAGCATGGCGGTGACCGGGCCGCGCCCGCGCAGCGCGACGGCGTCACCCGTGAGGATGCGGCCGATCTGCGACTGGTCGAGCGTGCGGATATCGGGATCGACGAGCTTCAGGCCCATCACCTCGCCCCTGCGCAGGTGGAAGATGGCGGAATTGCTGTGGAACGCCCCGCCTCCCTCATATTGCCAGGAGCCGAGCACGGTGGCGATGGAGAGCGCCGCATGCATGGAGACCGCGCCGTTGCGGCTGCGGGTAAAGCCGTAGCCGAGGCGGAAGAAGCTCTTCCTGGTGCGCCCGACGAGGGCGGCGAAGGTCTCGATCTCCTCGACCGTAAGGCCGGTGATACCGGCCGCCCATTCGGGCGTGCGGCTCGCAAGATGCGCCTCGAGGCCGGCCGGGTCGTCGGCGTATTTTTCCATGTACGCGTGGTCGGCATAGCCGTCGCGGAAGGCGACGTGCATGACGGCGCAGGCGAGCGCCGCGTCGGTGCCCGGCCGCAGCTTCAGCGCAAGGTCGGCCTGCTTCATCGTCGGATTGTCGTAGATGTCGACGACGACGATCTTCGCCCCGCGCTCCTTGCGCGCCTTGATCGCGTGGGTCATCACGTTGACCTGCGTGGAGACCGCGTTGGTGCCCCAGATCACCACGCAATCCGACTTCGCCATCTCGCGCGGATCGGGCCCGCGCAGCGTGCCGGCGCCCATGGAAAAGCCGGTCCAGGCCGGATTGGTGCAGATGGAATCGAAGAAGCCGGAATAGCGCTTCGCGTGGCGCAGGCGCTCGATGGAATCGCGCTGCACGAGGCCCATCGTGCCGGCATAGAAATAGGGCCAGACCGCCTCGCTGCCATGGGCCTGCTCGGCCCTGACGAAGTTCTCAGCGATGGCGTCGAGCGCGGCCTCCCAGGAGATGTCGGCCCATTCGCCGCTGCCCTTGTCGCCCTTGCGCACCAGCGGCTTCATCAGCCTGTCGGGATGATAGAGGCGGTCGGCATAGCGGGCGACCTTGGCGCAGATGACGCCGGCCGTGTAGCTGTTGTCGGCGCTCCCCTTGACGCGGCCGATGCGCCCATCCGCGCTGATCTCGACATCGAGGGCGCAGGTGGAGGGACAGTCGTGCGGACAGGCCGAATGGCCGATGCGCGGTTTTCCGATATGGGGGGTCGCAACGTTCATGGCTTTTCTATATTGCAGAGCACGAAGTGCCAAAAGGCAAATCATTCTACCATTGCAACAATTCATCGTCGCATCAGCGCGGATGATCGCGGGCGTCGCCGGGGCCTGAAATGAACTACCGCCACATCTACCATGCCGGCAATTTCGCGGATGTGCTGAAGCACGCCGTGCTCGCCCGCCTCGTCCTCTACATGCAGGGCAAGGACAAGGCCTTTCGCGTGCTCGACACCCATGCGGGCATCGGGCTCTACGACCTCTCCAGCGAGGAAGCGCAGAAGACCGGCGAATGGCGCGACGGCATCGGCCGGCTGCTCGACGGTGACATGCCGCCGGCGGTGGCCGACATCCTCGCACCCTACCTGAAGGCCGTTCACGCGTTGAACCCGCAGGGCGGGCTGACCTGGTATCCGGGCTCGCCGAAGCTGGCGCGCCTGCTGTTCCGCCCGCAGGACCGGCTTTCCGCCATGGAGCTGCACCCCGACGACTACGAGACGCTGCACCGCCTGTTCGACGGCGACTTCCAGAGCCGCATCACAAGGCTCGACGGCTGGCTGTCGCTCGGCGCGCACCTGCCGCCGAAGGAGAAGCGCGGCATCGTGCTGGTCGATCCGCCCTTCGAGATCGAGGGCGAGTACGAGCGGCTGGTGGACGGGCTGGAAAAGGCCGTGCGGCGCTTTGCCGGCGGGGTCTACTGCCTGTGGTATCCCTTGAAGAAGAACGCCCCCATCGCCGCCTTCCACAAGGCGCTGAAGGAGGCGGGCATTCCCAAGATGCTTTGCGCCGAGCTTACCGTGAGGAGCGACCGCGAGACGACGGGCCTGACGGGTTCCGGCCTCATCGTCGTCAATCCGCCCTATACGCTGAAGCAGGAACTCGACGTCCTCCTGCCCTTCCTCAAGGAGCGGCTGGCGCAGGACCGCTTCGCCTCGGCCCGCGCCTTCTGGATCGCGGGGGAAGCGAAGGCCTCTTGACCTTTGCCGCCCGGCGGCAACAATCGCGCGCCGAACCGGAAGACTTTCATGATACCCTCCGTCCTGCCATCGCCTTCGGCGCCCCCTCTGCCTGCCGGCATCTCCCCCACAAGGGGGGAGAAAGCAAGCCGCGCTCTCTTCCTGCAATTCCTCACTCCGAGGGCGCCGCAAGTTAGGCCCCTCCCCCTTGTGGGGAGGGGTTGGGGAGGGGTCTTCAAGACCGCGATTCTCCTGACGTGCCTTGCGGCGATCGCCGGTTGCAACGAAGACAAGCCGAAGACGGAGGCTAGCCGCAAGGCGCCGGAACAGCGCGCGGCGGTGCCGCTCGGCAAGGGGTTCGATT
>CAMLOC010000664.1 GCA_946481465.1 uncultured Shinella sp.
TCCGGCTTTCGCCCGGCGGCCGCATGACGTGGCCGATCTCCGCCTTCCGGCATGCCGTTCAGCATCACGCGCCCGCCCTTTCCGGCGCCGGCGCCCTGGGGACACCGTTCCATGGCCAAGCGCTCCAATCTGATGACGCGCATCCTCGTCGTCGCATCCCTCGTCGTCGTCGCCGCCTTCACCGGCTTCTCCCTCTATATCGACAGCCTGCAGCGCAGCGTGCTGACGAAATCCGTCGAGGAGAGCATCGACAGTTCCGGCAAGCAGGCCGCCCAGAGCATCGCCAACTGGCTGAATGCCCGCGTCTCGCTGACCGAGATGGCGGCCAACGCCGCCGGCAAGGCTGTCGATGCCACCGGCATCGAGGCCGTGCTGCAGAACGACGTGCTCGTCGGCCAGTTCATGACCACCTATGTCGGCGACGAGACGGGCCTCTTCACCATGTGGCCGCAGTCGCAGATGCCCGAGGGCTACGATCCGCGCCAGCGCCCGTGGTATCAGGGCGCCGTCAAGGCGAACGGCAGCGTCCTGACCGAGCCCTATATCGACGCCTCCACCAACGACCTGATCATCAGCGCCGCGACGCCCGTCAGGCACGACGGCAAGCTGCTCGGCGTCGCCGGCAGCGACTTCTCGCTGAAATCGCTGGTCGACATGGTCAATTCGGTCGATCTCGGCGGTGCGGGCTTCGCCTTCCTCGTCAGCAAGAAGGGCGAGATCCTCGTGCACCAGGACAAGGCGCTCGTCACCAAGACGCTCGCCGACGCCTTCCCCGGGGCGACGCCGGCCATCGGCGGCGGCATCACGCACACGACCTATGCCGGCAAGCCGGTGCTCGTCTCCTTCGTGCCGGTCACCGGCCTGCCGTCGGTCGAATGGTATCTCGGCTTCACCATCGATAGCGGCGTCGCCTATGCGGCGATCGGCCAGTTCCGCATCGCCGCGACGATCGCGACCATCCTCGCCGTCGTCGTCATGATGGGCTTCCTCGCCACCGTGCTCTCCCGCCTCGTCGTGCGCCCGGTCAAGGACATGACCGCCGCCATGGACAAGCTTGCCGCGGGCGACGTGCGCACGGACATTCCCGGCGAGAACCGCAGCGACGAGATCGGCCGCATGGCCGCCGCCGTCGCCGTCTTCCGCGACAATGCCATCGAGCGCACCCGTCTTGAAAACGCGGCGGAGGAAGGCCGCGTGCTCTCCGAAAGCGAGCGCCGCGAGCGCGAAGCCGTCAAGGCGCGCGAGGCCGGCGAGATCCAGCATGCCGTCGAGGCGCTGGCGGACGGGCTCGGCCGGCTTGCCGACGGCGATCTCGCCCACCGTATCGACGCGCCCTTCGCCGGCCATCTCGACCGCCTGCGCACGGACTTCAACCATTCGCTCACCAGGCTGCACACGGCGATGACGACGGTCGGCCAGAACGCCCGCGCCATCGATGCCGGCGCCACGGAGATCCGCTCGGCCGCCGACGACCTCGCCCGCCGCACGGAGCAGCAGGCCGCTTCCGTCGAGGAGACCGCCGCCGCGCTGGAGGAGATCACCACGACCGTGAAGGATTCGACCCGCCGCGCCGAGGAGGTCGGCTCGCTCGTGGCGCGCACCCGCCAGGGCGCGGAAAAGTCCGGCGAGGTGGTGCGCCGCGCCGTTACGGCCATGCAGGGCATCGAAAAGTCCTCGCACGAGATCTCCAACATCATCGGCGTCATCGACGACATCGCCTTCCAGACCAACCTTCTCGCCCTCAATGCCGGCGTCGAAGCGGCCCGCGCCGGGGAGGCCGGCAAGGGGTTCGCGGTCGTGGCGCAGGAAGTGCGCGAACTCGCCCAGCGCTCGGCCAATGCCGCCAAGGAGATCAAGGCGCTGATCACCACGTCGGGCGAGCAGGTCCATGCCGGCGTTTCGCTCGTCGACGAGACGGGCGCCGCGCTGGAGGCCATCGTGCGCGAGGTGCAGGAGATCAACGGCCATGTGAACGCCATCGTCACGGCCGCCCGCGAGCAGTCGACGGGCCTGCAGGAGATCAACACCGCCGTCAACACGATGGACCAGGGCACCCAGCAGAACGCCGCCATGGTCGAGGAACAGACGGCGGCTAGCCACGGCCTCGCCGCCGAGGCCGGCGCCCTCAACGCGTTGCTCGCCCAGTTCAAGCTCGGGCAGGGGGCAGGCCACGCCGCCGCGCCGTCGCGCCGCGCGGCATAAGAATTCCAATCGGCCTGTTCCGGCGCCGGCCTCCTGCGGAGGCCGGCGTTGTCATGCGTGGCGTATTGTTCTAATGTGTCAACAAACATCCGTTGACGAGGTGCCGTCATGACGATCACCACCCTATCGAGCCGGGAATTCCAGCAGAACGCCAACAAGGCGCAGAAGGCCGCTAAGGACGGTCCCGTCTTCATTACCAACCGGGGGCGGACGGCCCATGTCCTTCTGAGCTATGAGGAATACCGCCAGATCACCGGCGGTCGCCGAAGCCTCGTCGAGGCGCTTTCCATGCCCGGTCTCGGCGAGACGGAGCTGGACATTCCCCGTAGCGGGGCGCTGCCGCGTCCGGCCGACCTGTCCTGATGTTCCTGCTCGACACGAATGTCCTCTCCGAAACGCGCAAGATCGGCGCCGGAAAGGCGAACGCCAATGTCGTCGCCTGGCTCTCCGCGCATGATGCGGCGACCTGTTTCGTCTCCGCCATCACGCTGATGGAGCTGGATCTCGGGATCCTGCTGATGGAGCGGCGTGATCCGGCGCAGGGTGTGCGTCTGCGCGCCTGGATGGAGAACCATGTGTTCCCCGAATTCTCCGAGCGCACCGTGCCCGTGGACAGGAGCGTCGCGCTGGCCTGCGCGCGCCTGCATGTGCCCGATCCGCGGCCGGAGCGGGATGCTTTCATTGCGGCGAGCGCGCTCGTCCATGGCATGCGGCTCGTCACCCGCAACGTTGCGGATTTCGCGCCGATGGGGGTCGTGCTGATCAATCCCTGGGATCCGATCTGAGCGCCTACTTCTCCAGCACTGCCACCGCCTCCACATGGGCCGACCAGAGGAACTGGT
>CAMLOC010000665.1 GCA_946481465.1 uncultured Shinella sp.
ACGTCTTCGCCATGTGGAATTCGGGCATCATCCAGGGCCTGATGTGGCGCACCTACAACGACAGCGGCACGCTCGCCTATTCCTTCATCGACAGCCTCGTCGCCATGCATCCCTATTACATCGCCCGCGCCTTCGGGGGGCTGCTGTTCCTCTCCGGCGCCGTCGTCTGCTCGTTCAATGTCTGGATGACGATCCGCATGGCGCGGCAGGCGCGCGCGACGGAACCCGCCGGCGACGTTCCCCTCTACGGCAAGGCCGGCACGGCGCCGGCAGGAGAATGACGATGAAGGAATTCTTCCATCGCAAGCTCGAACGCAACGCCATCGGCTTCGTTCTGGCCATCGTCGGCGTCGCCTCGATCGGCGGCCTCGTCGAGATCGCGCCGCTCTTCACCATCCACGAGACGGTGGAGGAGGCGCCGGACATGCGGCTCTACACGCCGCTGGAGCTTGCCGGCCGCAACCTCTACATCCGCGAGGGCTGCTATGCCTGCCATTCGCAGATGATCCGCACGCTGCGCGACGAGGTGGAGCGCTACGGCCCCTATTCGCTGGCCGTGGAATCGAAATACGACCACCCGATGCTCTGGGGCTCCAAGCGCACCGGGCCGGACCTCGCCCGCCTGGGCGGCAAGTATTCCGACGCCTGGCACGTCGCCCATCTCGTCAACCCGCGCGACGTGGTGCCGGAATCGGTGATGCCGCGCTACGGCTGGCTGAAGCGCAATGCGCTCAGGATCGACGATCTTAGCGAGCACCTTGCCGCCCAGCGCGCCGTCGGCGTGCCCTATACGGATGCGATGATCGAGAACGCCACCGCCGACGCCCGCGCGCAGGCCAATCCCGACGATGCCGGCGCCTCCGGCGTCAGCGAGCGCTACGGCGAGGCGACGAATGTGCGCGCCTTCGACGGCAATCCGGGCCTGCTGACCGAAATGGACGCGCTGGTCGCCTATCTGCAGATCGTCGGCCAGTTGACGCAGGCCGCGCACCAGCAGACGGCAACGGCGGAGTGAGGCGATGGACGTCGATCACGACAGCGTCGTCGCCTTCGCCAAGAGCTGGGGGCTGTTCTATCTCATCGCGCTCGCCGCGGGCGTGCTGATCTACGCGCTGTGGCCGGGCAACCGGAAGCGCTTCGATCGCGCCAAGACGAGCATTCTCGACAAAGACGACCGGCCGGGGGAATAGGCATGGCAACCGAAAGACACGATCCCGCCACCGGACGGGTCACCACCGGGCACGAATGGAACGGCATCGAGGAGTTGGACACGCCGATCCCGCGCGTGGTCATCTTCTTCCTCACGGTCACGACGCTCTTTGCCGTCGTCTACTGGATCCTGATGCCGGCCTGGCCGCTCGGCGTCTCCTATACGAAGGGCCTGCTCGGCATCGACCAGCGCAACGTCGTGACCCGGCAGGTCGAGGATGCCGCCACGGCCCGCGCCGCCTGGACCGACCGCATCGCCGAGGCGAGCCTTGAGGAGATCGCCGCGGACGACAGCCTGATGCAGCATGTGCGCGAGACGGGTCGCACGCTCTTCATCGACAATTGCGCCGCCTGCCACGGCACGCGCGGCACCGGCGGCCCGGGCTTTCCGGACCTTACGGCGAAAGCCCGGCTGTGGGGCGGCGAACCGGAAACCGTCGCCGAGACGATCCGCGTCGGCATCAACTCCACCAACGAGGAGACGCGCATCTCGCAGATGATGGCCTTCGGCCGCGACGGCATCCTCGACGACAAGCAGGTGCGCGCCGTCGCCGCCTATGTGCGCTCGCTTTCCGACCTGCCGATGAGCGCGGCCGACGCGGCCGAGGTCGAGGCCGGCGGACGGGTCTTCGCCGACAACTGCGTCGCCTGCCATGGCGAGGACGGCCGCGGCAGCACGGAGGCCGGCGCGCCCGACCTCACCGACGCCGCCTGGATCTACGGCAGCAGCGCGCAGACCGTCTACAGCTCGATCTATTCGGGACGGCAGGGCCACATGCCCCATTGGGACGGCCGCCTCTCGCCGGTCGATATCAAGCTCCTGACGCTCTATGTCGGCACGCTGGCGGAGGGCAGTCCATGAGCGGCGCGGCAAGCGAGGCGCCCCGGCCCGGGCGCATCAACTGGCGGATCGCCGCGATCCTCATCGTCGCGGCGGGCCTTGCGGTCTTTGCCGGCGCCAATGCGCATCTCGTCCATGTCGCGCTGACATCCCAGCCCGATTGCGTGCAACACCTGAAGACGGAAGGCCGGGACGGCGCGTATCGCGCCGCAAGGCCCTCCTGCTGAAGAGAGGAAGGATCATCATGGGAACGACCGAAAAGACCGGTAGCGCGCCCGTGCCGCTCGCCGAACAGCGCCGCCGCCACCTGCCGGCCGGCGCGGCGCTCGGCTGGCTCGCCGCCGGCTGGCGCGACCTCTGGCGCAACCCGCTGCCGAGCCTCGCCTACGGCTTCGCCGTCTTCCTCCTGTCGCTGGCGGTGGTCTGGGGCCTCTTCCGCCTGGAGCTCGACTACATCCTCTTTCCGGCGCTCGCCGGCTTCATGGTGGTCGGCCCGCTGGTGGCGATCGGCCTCTACCGCAAGAGCCGCGACCTCGAGGACGGCATCGCGCCGAGCCTTGCGCGCATGATCTTCGTGAAAACCGCCTCGGGCGCGCAGGTCTGGTATACCGGCGCCATCCTCTGCCTGCTCATGCTCGTGTGGATGCGCGCCGCCGTCATCATCTATGCGCTCTTCGTCGGGCTCCGCCCCTTCCCCGGCCTCGACCATGTCGTCGCCATGCTGGTCTCCACGCCGGAAGGGCTCGGCATGCTCGTCGTCGGCACGGCGGTCGGCGGGCTCTTCGCCGCCTTCTCCTTCGCCATCAGCACCTTTGCCATCCCTATGCTGCTGGCGGAGAAGACGGACGCCTTCACCGCCATGGGCACGAGCATCTCGCTCACCTTCCGCAACCTGCCGGTCATGCTCGCTTGGGGCGCCATCGTGCTGGCGCTCACCGTCCTTGCCATCGCGACCGGCTTCCTCGGCCTCATCATCATCTTCCCGCTGCT
>CAMLOC010000666.1 GCA_946481465.1 uncultured Shinella sp.
AAGGAGATGTTCGGCACGAAATGGCCGTCCATGATGTCGAGATGGATCCATTCCGCCCCGGCCGCGACGACGTCGCGCACTTCCTGGCCGAGTTTCGCATAGTCGGCGGCGAGGATGGAGGGCGCGATCCGGATGGGAAGGGTCATGTCAGGCTCCGTGAGGAAGGGATTTGGCGTCGCCATACCATTCCCGGCAGGAGCGGACAACGGCCGAATCAGCGCAGCGCCCACGCCGGCAGGACATCGCCGGGCATCGGCGCCGCATCGTGCACGCCGCGGGCGATGGCGCGAGCCATGGTGGCGGCCACCGCCGCGCAGAGCGTGATGAAGTCTTCCGTCGCCGGCCGGCGGCCGCTCCGGCCGGTTGCCAATGCGAAGACGAGGTCGCCGTCGAGCGGCGTATGGGCTGGCCAGAGGGCGCGGGCGAAACCGTCATGGGCGGCAATCGCCAGCCGCTTGGCCTCGGCCTTGGTGAGGACGGCGTCGGTGGCGACGACGGCGATCGTCGTGTTCTCCGTGCCGCTCGGCCGGAGCGACAGTTTCGTGCGCGGTGTGCGGGCCTCGGGCGGGAACGGGAAGGGCAGGCCGAGCCCGCCGAATTCCGCGCCCTCCTCGAAGGGCGCCGCCCAGAAATGCCGGGTGTCGCCGACGGTGGCGGAGCCGAGCGCATTGACCGCGACGAGCGCGCCGATGGTGAAGCCGCCCTCGACCGCGCTGGAGGCGGTGCCGAGCCCGCCCTTGAAGGTCGCCGTCAGCGCGCCGGTGCCGGCGCCGGCGCTGCCGGTGGAAAAATCCGCGGCCGCCGCGGCAAGCGCCGCATGGCCGAGTTCGCGATAGGGCGGATAGCGGCCCCAGTCCTTGTCGCCGCCGTTCATCAGGTCGAAGAGGATGGCGGCCGGCACGATCGGCACGCGGTGCGGGCCGACGGCAAAGCCGCGCCCCCTTTCGCGAAGGCCGGCCTGCACGCCCGACGCCGCATCGAGCCCGAAGGCCGAGCCGCCGGACAGGACCAGCGCATCAACGGCCTCGACCGTGTTGTGCGGTTCGAGGAGATCGGTCTCGCGCGTGCCCGGCGCGCCGCCGAGCACCTGCACGGCGGCCGTCGCCGGCTCCTCGCACAGGACGACGGTGACGCCGGAGCGCAGGCGGTGATCCGTGGCGTTGCCGACCAGAAGCCCGGCGACGTCCGTCAGGCGGTTGTTCGGGCCGGGCCGCATCATTCTGTCTCCGCCGGCACGAAGGCGCCGGCGCGCCAGACGAGCAGGTGATAGGGATTTTCGCTGAGTTCGTGGTCGGCCCCGAAGGCGACGGTGCCGATCACGGTCGCGAAGGGCGTGCCGGAAAGCGCGGCCGCAAGGTCGCCGCCCCGGCCGGCCGCCGTCGCAAGGACGGTGACGGCCGCATGGGCGGGCAGCACGTAGCCTTCCGCGAAAATGTCCTGCTCCTTCATCGCCGCCGCGACGGCCACGCCCTCCGGCAGGGCCTGGTAGTCCGGCAGCGCGATCGCCGCGACGCCGTCGGTCATCGGCACCTGAGGGTCGGCGCCCATCAGGGCCTCGCCGCCGAGAAACGCCAGCGCCAGCTTTTCCGCCTTCGCATCGCGGGCGATCACCGCGATATCCGTCCGGTCGCCGCCGACGAAGACGCGGGTGACGCCCGTCTGGGCGAGGCGGCGCACGAGGGTGAGCTGCTGTTCCTGCGCCGGGCGATAGGTATCGACGAAGGCGGCCTTCATGCCGACCTCCTCCAGCCGCAGCCGGATCGTCTCGACCAGTTCGCGCGCATGGATCGTGCCGTCGTCGATGAGGGCGAAGGGCTCTGCCTTCCAGTCCCGGACGATGACCTCGACCGCCTTGTCGGCCTCCGCCTTCGGGCCGGGGGCGAGGCGGAAGAGCGGCCAGTTCTTCTTCAGCGCATCCTCCATGAGGATGCCCGAGCGCACGGAAAGCGTGACCGCCGGCACCTTCGCCCCGGCAAGGGCGGGCAGGGCGCCCGCAAGCCCCTCCGTGCAGAGGAAACCGACCGCCGCGACGGCATCCGCCGCCAGGATCGCCTCGCCTATCGCCGCGCCGTCGCTCTCCTCGCAGGCCTCCGGTATCTCCACCACCGTGTCGCCGTTCGCCTGCGCGGCAAAGCGCGCGCCGTCGCGCACCTGCTGGCCGAGAATGGCGAGCGGCCCTTCGGTCGGCGCGACCACGGCGAAGGTGAGGCCTGCCGCGCCTGCGGGAGAGGCGGCGAACAGGGAGGCGCCGAGGAGGCTTGCAAGGAAAGCGGTTCTCATTCTCAATCCATCGGTCGCGATGACGCTCTTTGTAAGGATCGGGCCGGCAGCGTCAAAGAGAAATATGGCCGCCCTGTCTCCGGCAGGACAGGAAAATTCGGGAACGGGGGTTACATTTCGCGTCATTTTCGCCATGTATCTCCTGTGTGAAGGAGAATGCCGTGTTGGACAGATTGATGCTGGATCCGTCGCTCTATCGGGATGCGATGAGCCGCTATGCCGGCCATGTGCAGATCGTGACGACAGCGCATGCGGGCGAGAGACGCGGCGTGACGATCACCGCCGCCTGCTCGCTGTCGGACAATCCGGCCATGGTGCTCGCCTGCGTCAACGCCTCCAACCCGAAGAACGCGATCTTCTCGAAGAGCGGCAATTTCGCGCTCAACACGCTCTCGGCCGACCAGGTCGACCTTGCCAACGCCTTTTCGGGCCGCGATCCGTCGCTGACCTCCGAGCAGCGCTTCGCCCTGGGCGACTGGCAGGAACTGGTGACGGGTGCGCCCGTCCTGAAGACGGCGATGGCCGCCTTCGATTGCCGGCTCGTCGAACTCAAGGTCATGGCGACGCACATGCTGCTGATCGGCGAGGTGATGGGCGTCTCCTTCGGCGAGCACGGTCAGGCCCTTCTCTATATGGACCGGGGCTATCGCACGCTATAAGTTCGCTCTTCCAGACGGAGGAACGGCGTGGCCCATCAACGCGGAAACATCCCGCAATCCATCGACGAGACCGTGGACATGCTGGCGACGGGCAACTACC
>CAMLOC010000667.1 GCA_946481465.1 uncultured Shinella sp.
ATATATCCTTCGCCCCGTTTACGGGGAGAAGGTGGCCGGCAGGCCGGATGAGGGGCATTTCCGGACCGTCCGTGAGGATGATGCGCCATGAACGCCCCCGCCGACAGCGCCGTCGCGCAATATTTCTCCACCATCCGCTCCGCGCTCGGCGGGCTGGAAATCTTCCTGGCCGATCGTAACTCGCCGCTCTACCGCAACTCCGTGGTGGGCGAGGTCGTGGTGCCTTATCTTGCCCGGTTGAAAGCCTCCTTCGCCTGCTGGGAGAACCGCATCGGCTTCATCGACCAGTTCCGCGTCTCGCGCGCCGAGAGCGGCTTTCCGGTGTTCCAGAACGTGCTGGAACTGGAGAACGACCGGCAGAGCGCGGAGAAGCGGCTTGCCGCGATCCCCAACGCCGACCAGTTGCGCGGCGAGATGGCGGATTTCATCCTGCGCCAGAAGGCCTTTCCGGGCGATCTCCAGTCCCGCATGGCCGAGCGGCTCTATCTGGAGCAGATCGGCAAGGGCGATATCTTCTCGCCCTTCGTGCTGCCGGAGACGATCCGCGTGGCGGTCAACCCAAAGACCATGCGGCCCTACTACGTCGTGTGCTGGGGCGCCTTCGACGGCACGGCGACGCTGCCGATGGTCTATATGGCGACGATCGAGGATTCGAGCGAGAACGTCGTCAACATGCTCGTGACGAAGGACGGCAAGCTCAATCCGGACGTCGACATCCCGCTGCCGGTCGGCGGCCTGCTCAATCCGGAGCTTGCCAGCCGGTTCGACGATTTCGCGCTGAAGAACAGCGCCTATTCCCTCACCCCCGCGACGATCGCCACCAATCTCGACAAGGATTTCCCGACGCTGCATCCCAAGCAGGTGCGCCGCATCGTGCTCGGCCCGTTCTATTCGGCCGGCATCACCGAGAACAACGAACGGGTCAACGAGATCCTCTCCAAGGTGCGCAAGCCGGAGAATGCCTGGCTTCTGACCTGGACGGTGCAGGAGGTGTTCTCCAAGGCCGAGCGCCCGGCGCAGAAAGGCTTCTGGAGTTCCACGCCCGCGCAGGAGGAGTTCCACATCGAGACCAACGATCTCGAAGCGGCCCGCATGGGCGTCAGCGCCTATGAGAAGCATGCGCTGGTGCCGCACGATGCCTATCAGGCGCTCTATGCCGCCGGCGAGACCGCCGGCATTTTCGGCGCCTTCAAGGTCCATGTGATCTCGGGAAACCAGGTGATCAGCGAGGGATAAGCGCCCCTTCGCCATCGAACTCTTAGAAGGACCCTCGCCATGAGCCTCAATGCCGGACTGACGACGATCCATGAAGACGATATCGCCAAGCACCAGGCGGCGGCGCAGAGCTTCGTCATCAAGCTCGTCATCCTGGAAAGCGACGACGGGCGGCAGGGCGCGGCGCTTGCCGGCACCGGCCGGCGCTTCGTTTCCACCGTCTCGACCGCCGGCGCGCGGCGCACGCGCGAGGTGGAACTGGCAAGGACCATCCAGTCCGTGCGCGCCGCCGACCCGCTGCTCTCGCCCCAGCAGCATGCCGTTCTCTTCCGCTCCCGCCGCGGGCTCCAGGTGGCGCTGGCGGTGACGGACGCCTTTTCCCGCCAGACCGATCTGGAGGGCCTGCAGGCGCGCAACCTCGCTTCGCCGCTCGCCGGCGACGAGGCCAACCGGTTCAAGGCGCTGCTGTCGGCCTCCGCCTATATCGCGGCCTTCACCTTCGCCGCCTATCTCGGCGCGACGCTGCCGGGCGAGGGCGAGCCGGTGGAGGACGGCGGGGAGCCGGATTATCTCTTCGACACCCCGCAGGATGCCCTGAAGAGCATGATCGCCGGCCTCGACCGGACGATTGCCGGCGCGCCGGACGATGCGGCGCTCGTTTCCCGCGCCCGCGCCTTCGCGCGCGTCGCCATCGAGGGGCTGATTTCCCGCCGGGCCCGCTTCACCGGCCTTGCCGGCTTCGAGAATGCCCATATCCGCATCGAGCAGGACGATTTCACCCTCTCCGGCTTCGACGTCGCGCCCGGCCAGAAGCGCAAGCCGCTCACGATGACCTTCAAGAAGCCGGAGGAGATCATCGGTAACCACATCGCCAAGTACCAGGCGATGAAGCTTGCCAAGATGCTCGTCGCCTACGATTTCGAGCGCCAGCTCAATCCCTTCGTCGAGCTCGGCGGCTTCCTCTTCACCTTCATCGGCGACGGCATGCCGGGCACCGGCAAGACGATCCTCATTCAGATGCTCGCGGGCCTCGTCAACGATTACTGCCAGATCGCCGGCTACGCCTTCCATTACGAGAATTTCGGCGTCGACCAGATTTCCTCCTACCAGGGCAAGTCCGGCCAGAACTGCAAGGAATTCGTCAACAACGTCATCAACCCGAAGGCGATCGGCTTCGGCACGATCGACGACGTCGATCAGGTCGCTGCCAAACGCTCCGATGACCGGGCCTCGGCCGGCCAGCACGAGGTGACGGCGGTGCTGATGGAAAGTTTTGCCGGCGCCTCCACCGTGGTGCGCGGCAACTGCACCTTCGGCATGTTCTCCAACTATCCGGAAAATGTCGATGATGCCCTGCGCCAGCGCGCCGGCGCCCGCTGGCTGGTCGACGGGCCGCAGACCGAGGACGACTATATCGACATCTTCGCCATGCTGGTCGGCAAGAACCATGCAATCCCGCTCGGCGGGCACACGCTGTTCGAGGGCCAGGAGATCAAGCGCGCCGTCTCCACCTCCTACGGGCAGCATGCCCGACCGCAGGAGGAGGGGCTGCTCGCCGTCTGGGAGATGCACGAGAAGGAGCACGGCGCCATCACGTCGCTCGCCGATATCGGCGCCTATCTGCACCGCATCAAGATCGCCGAGCCGCGCTTCACCGGCCGCGCCATCAAGAACATCACCGACGCGATCAAGATGCGCGCCATGGACGTGGACCTGCCGGACGACTGGTTCGCCACCGCCGAGGCCTTCATGCACAAGGGCTACGACGAGAAGAAGGCGATGATCGAGGAGCTGCGCGGCCCGATCACCATGGAGATGG
>CAMLOC010000668.1 GCA_946481465.1 uncultured Shinella sp.
GGTGCAGCACTTCGCCGGGACCCTGGCAGCCTGCGAGAACGGACGAGGAAAGCGCGATGGCAATGGCGGCGTTACGCAACAGCTTCATGTTCAGAGCATCTCTCTTCAACAACATCCCCGGGACTGTGATGGCCGCGCAGCCATTGCAATTCATGCCTGCTTCGGTAAACCAGCTTCGAGCGTCATGCAACATGACTTGCGACGGCTCCATGGTTTGAATCGGGCAAAACTAGGCTTTATGATGATTTTCGGCCTGTTCGGCAAAAAAAACGGCAACCGGCGCATCGTCGAAAAGCAGTACGCGACGTTGACGAAGGCGGCGCGCCATCCCTATCTCTATGAAGTGCTTGATGTTCCCGACACGGTGATGGGCCGTTTCGAGATGCTCTCGGCCATGCTGATCCTCTACTTCCGGCGCACCCGCGCAAGCGGCACGTCCGGCCAGGAGATCGCCCAGGAGATCGTCGACGCCTTCTTCGAGGACGTCGATCATTCGATTCGCGAGCTCGGCGTCGGCGATGTCGGGGTGCCCAAGCGCATGAAGAAGTTCGCCGGCATGTTCTACGGCCGGCTGGAATCCTATGCCGCCGCGCTCGATACCGGCGACCGGGACGGCCTTGCCGCCGCGCTCCGGCGCAACATTCATCCGGAGAGCGGGGAGGGCGCGCCGTCGATGGCCGGCCTCGCCGACTATCTCTTTACGGCCGAAAAGGCGATGATGGCCGTCGGCGAGGACGAGATCCGGGTCGGAGCGCTCACCGTCGTGGAGCCGGACCGGCAAGGACACGCCGCCTGAGGGCGGCCAAAGGAAAGAGAATGAACACAGACGACGACACGCCCTTCTCCTACCCGGTCAAGGTGGGGCACATTTCCGCCAACCCGGTCGAGGTGACGATCCGCGCCGATGCCGAGGAGTGCGCGGGCCTCGCCAGGCTCTGGTCCGTGCTGGAGGTGAAGGCGCTTTCCGCCACCTTCCAGCTCCAGCGCTGGAAGCGCGACGGCGTGCGCCTCAAGGGCCGCGTCACGGCGGATATCGTGCAGGCCTGCGTCGTCACGCTCGATCCCGTCGAGGCGCATATCGACGAGCCGGTCGAGGTGGTCTTCGTGCCCGAAGGTTCCAAGCTGGCGCGGCTTCCGGTGGCAAGCGAGACCGGCGAAATGCTGCTCGATCCCGACGGGCCGGATGCGCCGGAGATCTTCACGGGCGACACGGTCGATGCCGGGGTGGTGGCGGCCGAACATGTCGCACTCGCCATCGATCCCTATCCGCGCAAGTCCGGCGTGGACTTTTCCGGCCACATCGAGAGCACCGGCAAGGACGATAGAAAACCGTCGCCTTTCGCGGTTCTGAAGGACTGGAAAAAAGACTGAACGTCTCCTGCGGCGCCCGATAATTCAGTTGTGCCCCCGGCGAAAAGCGGTATTTTGACCGGATTCCGTCGCGGCAGCCCTCTGTCCCTGGAAAACAAGAATTAAGGCAAGACACGCGTGGTCAGAATTTCCGTCGATGTCATGGGTGGCGATTTCGGCCCCAAGGTCGCTATCCCGGGCGCAGCCAAGGCTCTCGAGCGCCATCCCGACATTCGTTTCGTGCTCTTCGGCAATGCCGCCGAATGCGAGCCGCTTCTGGCGCAGCATCCCAAGCTGAAGGCCGCCAGCACATTCCACCACTGCGATATCGCCGTCGCCATGGACGAGAAGCCGAGCCAGGCGCTGCGCCGCGGCCGCGGCAAGTCCTCCATGTGGCTGGCGATCGACGCTGTCGCCAAGAACGAGGCCGACGTCGCCGTTTCCGCCGGCAATACCGGCGCGCTGATGGCCATGTCGAAATTCTGCCTGCGCATGATGGCCAATATCGAGCGCCCGGCGATCGCCGGCATCTGGCCGACGCTCAAGGGAGAGAGCATCGTGCTCGATATCGGCGCGACGATCGGCGCGGATGCGAACCAGCTTTTCGATTTCGCGCTGATGGGCGGCGCCATGGCGCGGGCCCTCTTCGGGATCGACAAGCCGACGCTGGGCCTGCTCAATGTCGGCGTCGAGGAGATCAAGGGCCAGGAAGAGGTGAAGGCCGCCGGCCAGCTCATCCGCGAGGCCAATTTCGACACGATTGACTATTACGGCTTCGTGGAGGGCGACGATATCGGTCGCGGCACGGTGGACGTGGTGGTCACGGAAGGTTTTGCCGGCAACATTGCGCTGAAGGCGGCCGAGGGCACGGCGCGGCAGATCGCCGAGTACCTGCGCGCCGCCATGTCGCGGACCTGGATGGCCAAGCTCGGCTATATCCTCGCCAAGAGCGCCTTCGACCGGGTGCGCGAGAAGATGGATCCGCGCAAGGTCAACGGCGGCGTGTTCCTCGGCCTCAACGGCATCGTCATCAAGAGCCATGGCGGCACGGACGCCGAGGGTTTTGCCGCGGCCGTCGACGTCGGCTACGACATGGCCAGCAACGGCCTGAAGGACAAGATCGAGAGAGATTTGCAGAAGTATCATGCCGGCCGCCCCGTCGAAGGTGCCGCCCAGGGCATGAGCGACGAGGTATAGAATGATTCGTTCAGTGGTCCGCGGTTTCGGAGCGGCGCTTCCGAAGCGGGTACTTACCAATGCCGAGCTGGAAAGCATGGTCGACACGTCCGACGACTGGATCGTGCAGCGCACCGGCATCCGCCAGCGCTACATCGCCGGCGAAGGCGAGACGACCGCATCGCTCGGCGAGGGCGCCGCGCGCGCAGCGCTCGACAAGGCGGGTCTGACGCCCGCCGACATCGACGTCATCATCGTCGCCACCTCGACGCCGGACAACACCTTCCCGGCCACCGCCGTCAACATCCAGAACCGCCTCGGCATGCACCACGGCTTCGCCTTCGACGTGCAGGCCGTCTGTTCCGGCTTCGTCTATGCGGTGACGACCGCCGACGCCTATATCCGCGGCGGCCTTGCCAAACGCGTGCTGGTCATCGGCGCGGAAACCTTCTCGCGCATCCTCGACTGGACCGACCGCACGACCTGCGTGCTCTTCGGCGACGGCGC
>CAMLOC010000669.1 GCA_946481465.1 uncultured Shinella sp.
TCGAGGAGCAGGAAGTCGCCGGCATGAAGCTCGAGCTTTTTGTCATCGATTTCGAAAAGGACAAGATGCGTCTCAAGGTGCCGGTTGCCAAGGCCGTTTCGATCGGCATGCGCAAACTGTCGGAGACCGATTTCGTCGATCGCGCGCTGAAGGTTGTCCAGGGCAAGGCCCGTGTGAAGCGCACCATGTGGTCGCGCCGCGCCCAGGAATACGATGCCAAGATCAATTCGGGCGACCTGATCTCGATCGCCGAAGTGGTCCGTGACCTCTACCGTGCGGAAAATCAGCCGGAGCAGTCCTATTCCGAGCGCCAGCTCTATGAGGCCGCCCTCGACCGCATGGCCCGGGAAATCGCCGCCGTCAACAAGATGTCGGAAACCGAGGCCGTCCGCCTCGTCGAGACGAACCTCGCCAAGGGTCCCAAGCGCGGCAAGGCCATCGAAGAGGACGACTCGCAGGACGAGGCGGCCTGATCTAGGGCACCCCTTTCCATTTTAAAGCCCGGCTGGCGACAGCCGGGTTTTTTTATGGGAACTTTTCCGGAAGACGGCCGTTTCCACGTCCGAGGACGACCGGCATCGGGCGGCCGCACGGATGGTTTGCCACTTTATTTACCTGAAAGCCATTTTCGAGCGATCCGTCGGCCGTTCCCAAACGTCATCCTCAAGCAGGGTGCAGGGCGAGGGCGGCAACGCGCCGCCTTGCGCCGGTTCGGTTTACGTGGAGAGACCCGCCATGGCTACGACGACCGCAGACCGCCGCATGATCAAGCTCGCGATGTCCGCCCCCTATCTGGAGCGCGACGAGGAACAGGCGCTTGCCCAGGCCTGGAAGAACAACAAGGATCAGGAAGCCCGCAACCGTATCGCCATGGCGCATATGCGCCTGGTGGTTTCGATGGCCGGCAAGTTCCGGAACTTCGGCCTGCCCCTCGGCGACCTCGTGCAGGAGGGCTATATCGGCCTTCTGGAAGCGGCCGCGCGCTTCGAGCCGGAGCGACAGGTGCGCTTCTCCACCTATGCCAGCTGGTGGATCCGTGCCTCGATCCAGGATTACGTGCTGCGCAACTGGTCGATCGTGCGCGGCGGCACCAGTTCCGCCCAGAAGGCGCTCTTCTTCAATCTCAGGCGCCTGCGTGCCCGGCTTGCCCGCGGTGATACGCATCTGACCGCCGAGGCGATGCACCAGGAGATCGCCGCCGCGCTCGGCGTCAGCACCGCGGACGTGCGCACCATGGATGCCCGCCTGTCCTCCTCCGACGTGTCGCTCCAGGCGCCGATCTCCTCCGCCGAGGGCGAGAGCTCGAACCGGCTCGATTTCCTCACCAGCGACGCCCCCCTTCCCGACGAGCAGGCGGAAGGCAGCATCGACGGCGAGCGCCGTCACCATTGGCTGCAGGCCGCGCTCGGCCAGCTCAACGAGCGCGAGATGAAGATTATTCGCGCCCGGCGGCTGGCGGAAAACGGCGCGACGCTCGAGGAACTCGGTGCCGTGCTCGGCATTTCCAAGGAGCGCGTGCGCCAGATCGAAAATCGCGCGCTGGAGAAACTGCGCGCCGTGCTGGTCGGCAAGACCACGGATTTCGCCTATGCCTGACGACGGGGCGGCCGCAAGGGATTCCGGAGCCGTTCCGGGATTCCGCGTCGTTCCCCGCGTTTCGCCCGGCAATCAATCGTGATCGCCCCCGTTCATTGACGTTCCTGCCGATTCATGCGCATTGCTACGCAATCGTGCATGATTGGATTTGGCAATGTTGGGACAGGACCTTCTTCTCCTCGGGGAACGGCAAGACCTGATCCGCGCGCGGCTCGACCGTTCGGGGCGGGTGATCGCGGCGGAACTGGCGCAGGAACTCGGCGTGTCGGAAGACACGATCCGGCGGGACCTGCGCGAAATGGCGGCCGCCGGCCTCTGCCGCCGGGTCTATGGCGGCGCCCTGCGCATGGCGCATGCTTCCACCACGATGAACGAGCGCATGGGGATCGCCGGCGAGCGCAAGGCGGCGCTTGCCCGTGCGGCTTCCGGCCTCATTCCCGCCGGCGCCACCGTCTTCCTCGATGCCGGCAGCACCAATGTGGCGCTCGCCCGCGCCTTGCCGGCGAGGGCAGGCCTCACCGTCGCCACCAACGGACCGGCGATCGCCGCCGCGCTGCTTGAGCGCGACATCGCGACGATCCAGCTCGGCGGGTTGATCGACGCGCGCTCGGGCGCGGCGATCGGCGCCAAGGCGATGCGCGATGCCGAGGCCCTGCGGCCGGACGTGCTGGTGCTCGGGGTCTGCGGCATAGACCCGGAAGCCGGCGTCACCGCGGACACCTTCGAGGAGGCCGAGTTCAAGCGCTTCGTCGCCTCGCACAGCCGGACGGTGGTCGTCATCGTCACCAACGACAAGCTTTTTACCGCAGCCCCCTATTCCGTCATCCCCCTCTCCCGCGTGGCCAGCGCGGTGATCGAGGCGGATGCGGGCGCGGCCGAGGCGGCGGTGCTCGCCGCCACCGGCATCGACATCCTGCGGGCCGGATAGGCCCCTCCCAGCATCCTGAAACGGACCTCCCATGACCACGCCCGAAAACGCCGTCAAAGGCACCGCCTTCGCGAAGGCCTATTTCCCGCCGACGCGGCTCGCCGTCTCCGGCCTCTTCCTGCTGAACGGCACGTTCGCCGGCGCCTGGGCGCCCAAGATCCCGGAATTCGCCGGCCGCCTGTCGCTCTCCGAATCCGGCCTCGGCCTGATGATCATGTGCTTCGGCATCGGCTCGCTCGTGCTGATGCCGATCGCCGGCATCCTGATCGCCCATTACGGCACGACGCGCATCGTCAAGGGGGCGGCGGTCCTCTTCCTCTCCACCATGCTCCTTCTCTCCGTGACCACGACCGTTCCGCTCGGGGCCCTTGCCGTCTTCCTCTTCGGTGGCCTGATGGGCGCGATGGACGTGGCGATGAACGGCAATGCGGTCGAGGTCGAAAGGTCCATGCGGCGGGCGATCATGTCGTCCTGCCACGCCTTCTGGAGCCTCGGCGC
>CAMLOC010000670.1 GCA_946481465.1 uncultured Shinella sp.
CGTGTCGGAATGATAGAGCCGTCGGCCGTCCGGCGAGAAGGCGACACCGTTGGAGGTGAGCAGCCCGCCGGCAAGGCGCGTCAGGCCGCTTCTGTCGTAGCGGTAGAGGCTGGCGATGCCCTTCTCGCGCGTCTCGTCCACCGTGCCGGCGATGAAGCGGCCGGCCGGATCGACGCCGCCGTCGTTGAAGCGGCTGATCGCCTGGTCCTCGGGATTGTCCGCGAGCTTTTTCAGCGGCTTGCCGTCCGCATCGATGAGCCAGAGGCCGGAGCGCAGGCCCGCGATGAAGCCGCCGCCCTCGACAAGGCCGATGCAGCCGACTTCCTCGGGCAGTTCCATCGCACCGAGCGATCCCGTTGCCGGATCGTAGCGGTGGATGCGGCAGCGCTTGATATCGACGAAATAGAGCGCCTGTTCGGCGACCGACCAGAGCGGGCATTCGCCGAGCACGGCTTGAAAATCGAGGACGGGGGCAAAACCTTCTTCCACCGCGCCGCCCTCAGTAAGCTGCCATGGGCGTTGCGGGCGCCTTCTCGACGCCCTTCATCTGGCCGAGCCATTCGCTGGCGCGGCCGGTCATCATGGCGATATCGGAGGCGATGGCGGCGTAGTCGTAGCCGTAGCCGATGAAGCGCTTCACCATGTCGGGGTTCGGGCCGACGATGCCGACCGGCTTGCCGGCGGCATGTGCATCCTTCGCCGCTTTCTCGATCAGCGCCTGCACCTCCGGATGGGCGATGTTGCCGATATGGCCCATGGCGGCGGAAAGGTCGCCCGGCCCGACGAACAGCGCGTCGATGCCCTCGACGGCGGCAATCTCCGGCAGGCGCTCGATAGCCTCGGGCGTCTCAAGCTGCACGATGGTGCAGATGTCGTCGTTTGCGGATTTCAGGTAGTTCGGGATCGTGCCGAAGCGCGAGCCGCGATGCACGGCGGCAACGCCCCGGATGCCATGCGGCGGATAGCGCGTATAGGACGCGGCGGCCTTGGCTTCCTCGGCATTCTGCACGAAGGGCAGCATGACGGTGCGCGCGCCGGCATCGAGCGCGCGCTTGACCAGCACCTGGTCGTTCCAGGCAAGCCGCACCACGCTATCTGCCGGCGTGCAACCGATGGCGCGCAGGATATGGGCGAGATCGGTGAATTCGACCGGCACATGCTCCATGTCGACCACGAGGAAATCGAAGCCGCCATAGCCGAGCGCTTCCGCCGTCGCGGGCGCTGCGGCCATCAGCCAGGTGCCGAGCGGGGTGGCGCGCGACTTGTCGCCGAGCCAGGACTTGAAGGGGTTGTTGCTGCTCATGGGATCGTCCCTCAATAGATCGGCGGTTCGGGCACGACTTGCGTGCCGGTCAGGAAGTCGAAGTCGCAGCCCTCGTGCGCCTGGCTGACATGGCGCTGGTAGAGGGCGGCGAAGGAGCGTTCGTAGATCGGCGCGGAAGGCTTCCATTCGGCCCGGCGGCGGGCAAGCTCTTCATCCGAGACGCGCATGTTGATGGTCGCGGCTGCGACGTCGAGTTCGATGAGATCGCCGGTCCGCACCAGCGCCAGCGGCCCGCCGATGGCGGCTTCCGGCGAGACGTGCAGGATGCAGGTGCCGTAATGGGTGCCGCTCATGCGCCCGTCGCAGATGCGCACCATGTCGCGCACGCCCTGCTTCAAAAGCTTCTTCGGGATCGGCAGGTTGCCCCATTCCGGCATGCCGGGCGCGCCGACCGGGCCGGCATTGCGCAGCACGATCACCGTGTCCTCGGTGATGTCGAGGTCCGGGTCGTCCAAGGTCTTGTTCATGGTGCGCGGATCGTCGAAGACGATGGCCGGGCCGACATGTTTCAGGAATTTCGGATTGGCGGCCGACGATTTCATCACAGCGCCGTTCGGCGCGAGATTGCCGCGCAGCACTTCCAGCGTCTTGCCGCGCTCGAGCGGCACGACGGGATTGTCCTCGCCGCGGATCACCTCGTCGTTCCAGCAGTCGGCATCGGCGATGTTTTCGCCGAGCGTCCGGCCGTTGACGGTCGGCCGGTCGAGCCTCAGGTGACGCGAGAGCTTCTTCAGCATCGCATTGACGCCGCCGGCGAAGTAAAAGTCTTCCATCAGGTATTCGCCCGACGGGAAGACGTTTGCGACGACCGGCACCTTGCCGGCCATTGCCGCCATGTCGTCCAGCGTCAGCTCGACGCCGACGCGCTTGGCCATGGCGATGAGGTGCACGGCCGCATTGGTCGAGCCGCCGAGCGCCATATAGGCGACGAGGCCGTTGAGGAAGCTGTCGCGGTTAAGGATCTTCGAGGGCTTCAGGTCCTCCCAGACCATCTCGACGATGCGCGACCCGCAGGCAGACGCCATGCGCGTGTGACCGGAATCGACGGCGGGGATGGAGGAGGCGCCGGAGAGCGTCATGCCCATCGCGTCGACGATGGAGGTCATGGTCGAGGCGGTGCCCATGGTGTTGCAGGTGCCGGGCGAGCGCGTCATGCGGCTTTCGAGGTCGATCCAGTCCTCGCGGGTGATGTTGCCGGCGCGCAGCTCGTCCCAGTATTTCTTGGTATGCGTGCCCGCGCCGGTCTTCACGCCGCGCCACTGGCCGTTCGACATCGGCCCGGCCGGGCAGAAGATCACCGGGATATCCATCGAGAAGGCGCCCATCAAAAGCGCCGGGGTGGACTTGTCGCAGCCGCCCAGCAGCACCGCCCCGTCGATGGGGTGGCAGCGCAGCAGTTCCTCGCATTCCATGGCGAGGAAATTGCGGTAGAGCATGGTGGTGGGCTTCACCATCACCTCGCCGACGGAGATCGCCGGCAGCTCGACGGGATAGCCGCCCATCTGCCAGACGCCGCGCTTGACGGCCTCGGCCCGGTCGCGCAGATGCGCATGGCAGGGGCTCATCTCGCTCCAGGTGTTGATGATGCCGATGACGGGCCGGCCCATGAACTCCTCGCGCCGCATGCCCATCTGCTGGGTGCGCTGGCGATGCGCGAAGGCATCGTCGGAGCGGGGGTGGTTCACGCCGGGAACGG
>CAMLOC010000671.1 GCA_946481465.1 uncultured Shinella sp.
TCCTGGCCAAGCCCGGCTCGATCACGCCGCACACCGACTTCTCGGCCGAGGTCTATGTCCTGTCGAAGGACGAGGGCGGCCGTCACACGCCGTTCTTCGCCAATTACCGTCCGCAGTTCTACTTCCGCACGACCGACGTGACGGGCGAAGTGATCCTGCCGGAAGGCACCGAGATGGTCATGCCCGGCGACAACGTCACGCTCGGCGTGAAGCTGATCGCTCCGATCGCCATGGACCAGGGCCTGCGCTTCGCGATCCGCGAAGGCGGCCGGACCGTCGGCGCGGGGGTTGTCGGCACGATCACGAAGTAATATAGGGGCCAGCCGCCCGGGTCGTACTCGATTCGGGCGGCTTGCTTTTAAAGTCTTGTTTTTGGCCGATCCGGGGCCATTTGGTCCCGGTAAGCCATTGGTTTGGTTTAAAGTTGTGTCTTCGCCATGGCGGGCTTGTCCGCCGAAGCCCTGGCGAAGGCGGGCTCTTTCGCATCGGTATATGGAATGGAAACGCAGAACATCCGCATTCGCCTGAAGGCGTTCGATCATCGTGTGCTCGACCAGGCGACCGGCGACATCGCCGACACCGCCCGCCGCACCGGCGCGCTCATCCGCGGACCCATTCCTCTGCCGACGCGGATCGAGAAGTTCACCGTCAACCGTTCGCCGCACATCGACAAGAAGTCGCGCGAGCAGTTCGAGGTGAGGACGTACAAGAGGCTGCTCGACATCGTGCAGCCGACGCCGCAGACGGTCGACGCGCTGATGAAGCTCGATCTCGCCGCCGGCGTGGACGTCGAAATCAAGCTCGCCTAGCGAGCTTGGGTGTCCCGGCGAAGGCCGGGACCCAGCTGGGCACCGGCCTTCGCCGGTGAACACAAGGAAGAGGGGTCCCGGCCGTCGCCGGGACTGCGAATGAAAACCTCGCGGTTTTCATTCTTGGATACCGCGGAAGCTGAGCTTCCGGCTGCGTCCCCCGCTCTCCCGCTTCGGCGGGAACTGGCCCAGGCGGGGCACGCATCGTTTCAAGGGTCAACACGCCCCCGGGATGTCCTCGGGGGCCTCTGTCGTAGGGAGTTTGATCATGCGCACTGGCGTGATCGCGAAGAAGGTCGGGATGACCCGATTGTTCCAGGAAGACGGCCGGCACGTTCCGGTCACCGTCCTGTCGCTTGACAATGTCCAGGTCGTTGCCCGCCGCGAGGCGGAGCGCGACGGCTACAATGCCGTCCAGCTCGGCGCCGGCTCGGCCAAGGCCAAGAATCTTTCCAAGCCGCAGCGCGGCCATTTCGGCAAGGCCGAGGTTGAGCCCAAGGCAAAGCTGGTCGAGTTCCGCGTCGCCGAGGATGCGCTCCTCGACGTCGGCGCCGAAATCTCGGCCGACCATTTCGTCGCCGGCCAGCTGGTCGACGTCCAGGGCGTCACCCAGGGCAAGGGCTTTGCCGGCGCGATGAAGCGCTGGGGCTTCGGCGGCCTGCGCGCCACCCACGGCGTCTCGGTCTCGCACCGTTCGCACGGCTCGACCGGCAACCGCCAGGATCCGGGCCGCGTCTTCAAGAACAAGAAGATGGCCGGCCATATGGGCGCGCGCAACCGCACCCAGCAGAATCTCGAGATCGTCCGCACCGATGCCGGCCGCGGCCTGATCTTCGTCCGCGGCTCCGTCCCGGGCCACAAGGGCAGCTGGCTCTTGATCGAGGATGCGGTCAAGGTCGCCCGTCCGGAGAACGTGCCTTATCCGGCCGGCCTCAAGGAAGCGGGCGCGGAGATCCAGCACGAGGAGGCTCCGGCCGGCCTGGTCGAGGAGGCCGCGGTCCACGAGATCCCGGCGCTGCCGAGCGACGAGGAAGTCGCCGCCATCGCCGCCGAGCAGGAAGCGGGCGCCGCCGAGGCCGCCGCCGCTGCTGACGAGGCTCCGGCCGCCGAGGGCGAGAGCCCGGCCGCCGACGAAAGCAAGGAAGGCTGAACATGAAGGTCAAGGTCCAAAGCCTGGACGGCAAGGGCAAGGGCTCGGACATCGAGCTCAACGACGCCGTGTTCGGCGTCGAGCCGCGCGCGGACATCCTGCACCGGGTCGTCACCTGGCAGCTCGAGAAGCGCCGCGCGCCGACCCGCGCGACCCGCGAGCGCAGCGACGTCGCCCGCACCGGCAAGAAGTACGGCCGGCAGAAGGGCGGCGGCACCGCCCGTCACGGCGATCGGCGCGCGCCGATCTTCGTCGGCGGCGGCAAGGCGCACGGCGCCCGCGCCCGCGTCTTCAACCCGTCGCTCAACAAGAAGGTTCGTGCGCTCGGCCTGCGCATGGCGCTCTCCGCCAAGGCGGCGGCCGGCAATATCGTCGTGCTCGACAATCTCGACCTCAAGGAGGCGAAGACCGCGCAGCTGAAGGACCAGCTCGGCAAGCTCGGCCTCGGCAAGACGGCGCTGGTGATCGACGGCGACGCGATCAACGTCGGCTTCGCCCACGCTTCGGCGAACCTGCGCGAGGTCAACCTGCTGCCGGCGATCGGCGCGAACGTCTACGACATTCTCAATCACGAGACTCTGGTGCTGACCCGCGCCGCGGTCGAAAAGCTGGAGGCCCGGTTCAATGGCTAAGGCGAAGAAGCAGGCGGGCGGCGCTGTGGACATCAGCCACTACGACGTCGTCCTCGCCCCGCACATCACCGAGAAGTCGACCCTGCTCAGCGAGCATAATGCGGTCGTCTTCAAGGTCGCCGGCGGCGCCACCAAGCCGGAGATCAAGGCGGCGGTGGAGGCTCTGTTCGGAGTCAATGTGAAGGGCGTCAACACGATCACGAGCAAGGGCAAGACCAAGCGCTGGAAGGGTCGCCCCTACACCCGCTCGGACGTCAAGAAGGCGATCGTGACGCTGGCCGAGGGCCAGTCGATCGACGTCACCACCGGTATCTGAGGCGAGAGCGATGGCACTCAAGCAATATAATCCGACGACCTCGTCGCAGCGCGGCCTGATCCTCGTCGACAAGTCGGCGCTGTGGAAGGGCAAGCCCGTCAAGGCGCTGACCG
>CAMLOC010000672.1 GCA_946481465.1 uncultured Shinella sp.
CGTCGCCCAGTTCCTTGATCGGCAGGTTGGCGACTTCCTCGCCCTGCCACTTCACACGGAAGCGCAGGTCGTCGGTGGTATGGCCGACCGTGGCGAAGTCGAGCTCCCATTTTTCGAATACGGCGCGGGCCACGGCTTCCTTTTCCGGATGCAGCACCATGAGCATGCGCTCCTGGCTTTCGCTCAGCATCATCTCATAGGGTGTCATATTCTCTTCGCGCACCGGCACCTTATCGAGGTCGAGTTCGATGCCGAGATCGCCCTTGGCGCCCATTTCCACCGCCGAGCAGGTGAGGCCGGCCGCGCCCATGTCCTGGATGGCGATGACGGCGCCGGTCTGCATCAGTTCGAGGCAGGCTTCCAGCAGGCACTTTTCCGTGAAGGGGTCGCCGACCTGCACGGTCGGGCGCTTCTCTTCGATGGATTCGTCGAATTCGGCCGATGCCATGGTGGCGCCGCCGACGCCGTCACGGCCGGTCTTGGCGCCGAGATAGACGACGGGCAGGCCGACGCCCTTGGCTTCGGACAGGAAGATGGCGTTGGACTTGGCAAGGCCGGCCGCAAAGGCGTTGACGAGGATGTTGCCGTTGTAGCGCGGGTCGAACTCGACCTCGCCGCCGACGGTCGGCACGCCGAAGGAATTGCCGTAGCCGCCGACGCCGGCGACGACGCCCGAGACGAGGTGGCGGGTCTTCGGATGGTCCGGCGCGCCGAAGCGCAGCGCGTTCATCGCCGCGACCGGGCGCGCGCCCATGGTGAAGACGTCGCGCAGGATGCCGCCGACGCCCGTCGCCGCGCCCTGGTAGGGCTCGATATAGGACGGGTGGTTGTGGCTCTCCATCTTGAAGACGACGCAGTCGCCGTCGTCGATATCGACCACGCCGGCATTTTCACCGGGACCCTGGATGACGCGCGGACCCTTGGTCGGCAGCGTGCGCAGCCAGCGCTTGGAGGATTTGTACGAGCAGTGCTCGTTCCACATGGCCGAGAAGATGCCGAGTTCCGTGAAGGTCGGCTCGCGGCCGATCAGCGAGAGGATGCGGTCGTATTCATCCGGCTTCAGCCCATGGGCGGCAATCAGCTCCGGGGTGATCGGGCGGGTGTTCGAAATGGTCATCGTCGCTCGTCTTGTCGTGGAGGGCAGGATTGCGGTCTCTTTAACCTATGCCGCCCGGCAGCGCGACAGGAAAATGACCCCGATCACAGGCGAAACCGCGCGGTTTCAGGCCGGGCTGTCATAGCCCGTCGGGCCATGGGCGATGAGGCGGCGCAGCCGCGTCAGGCCGGTGACGACGTCCGCGCGGCTTTCCGGCGAGGAAAGGCCGATGCGCACCCGGTAGAACGTCCTCTCCGAGCGGCCTGCCTTGAACTCGTCCTCGTCGTCGATGAGGATATCCTCGGCGAAGGCCGCCTGGCGGAACGTGCCGGACAGCCACGGGTCCGGCAGCTTCAGCCAGAGGAAGGGCACGCGCGGATGGGAATTGAAATCGAGCCCGGCGAAGATTTCTCGCGCATGCGCCTCGCGCGCCTCGACCTCCGCGGAGACCTTCGTGCGGATGGCATCCGCCGTGCCCGACAGCACCAGCCGGGCGCCGAGTTCTGCAAGCAGGTAGGGCAGGCCGCCGCTCACCATCTTGTGGGCGATGCGCACGCGCTGGGCAAGGTGCGGCGGGCAGGCGATCCAGCCGCCGCGCACGCCCGCCGCCACGCTCTTCGACAGGCCCCCGACGAGGAAGGTGCGGTCGGGCGCGATCTCGGCGAGAAGCGGAATGCCGGCGTCGATCGTGCCGCCGTAGAGATTGTCCTCGATGAGGAAGACATTGTGCCGCCGGGCGATGGCGGCGATGGCGCGGCGCCGCTCCTCCGGCATGATGGAGAGCGTCGGGTTCTGGCCGGATGTCATGAGGAAGGCGAGCTTCGGGTGCTGCTGCACGCAGACGCGCTCGAAGTCCTCCGGGATCACGCCCTCGGCGTCCGATTCGACCAGCACCGTCTGGCGGCCGATGAGGGCGGTGCCGCGGCTCACCTGCGAATAGGTGACGTGCTCGAAGACGATGCGGTCGCCCGGTGCGGTGATGACCGAGACGGCGGCGATGACGGCGGCATGGGCGCCGAGCGTCGGCACGATGCTCTCGATCGCCGGCTGCCAGTCGTCCCGCCGCAGCCAGCGCCTTCCGGCCTCCAGCCATTGCGGCGGGAAATTCCGGGTGTAGCTGGCAATCTCGTTCGCCTGCTCGCGGCAGATGTCGGTGAGGATGTCGGTGACCGCGCCCGACTGGCCGACATCGGTCGCCGCCGTCGTGTCGAAGCGCAACTTGCCGGGCGGCGCATTGGCCGCGCGGGTGCCGACCAGCCTTGCGCTGACCGGATCCAGCGCCGCGGCATCGTCTCCTTCCGACGAGCCGAGCACATAGGTGCCGCGGCCGACCTCGCCGCTGACGAGGCCGCGTTCGCGCACCATCGTATAGGCGCGGCTGACAGTGCCGATGGTCACGCCGATATCGTAGGCGAGGTTGCGCTGCGGCGGCAGCTTGCTGCCCGAGGCGAGCGCGCCGGTGCTGATCGCCTGCTCGATCTGGTCGGCAATGCGCACATAGAGGGGGCCGTCGGAGGCCTGCAGATCGGGAAGCCAATTTGTCATGGTGCCAATTCCTAGATTGCACCGCGCCAGAAGTCAATTATTTCCTGAATGCACCGCCCAGGGTGGCGGCCTAAAATGCTTCAGGAGAGATGATCATGGCAATCGATACAATGTCGGCGGCGGAGGCATGCAATCGGCCCGGCGGCCTGCGCGCAATGCTGCATCGCGCCTGGCACGCATGTCACGCCTGGAGCGTCACGCGGCGCACGCGCCATGCGCTGCTGGAAATGACGGACGAGCAGCTTTGCGATATCGGCCTCAGCCGCGCCGAGGCGACGCGGGAGGTCCGCAAGTCGATCTATTGGGATTGAGGGCGTTAGAGTCTGTCAGGTTCATTCTGAATCTGACAGACTCTGGATTTCTTTGTTTTCGT
>CAMLOC010000673.1 GCA_946481465.1 uncultured Shinella sp.
CTCGCGCATCGTCGCGGCGGTCGAGATCGGATTGTCGAGCGCATAGGCCGTCATGTCGGCGATGAAGGGCTGGCCGCCGAAGAGCATGGTCTCGGAGACCGAGAGCAGCCGCGTGCAGAAATCCGCCGGGCCGATCGCCCAGCCGCTGCGGAAGCCCGGCGCGGCATGGGACTTCGAGATGGAGGAGACGACGACGGTGCGCTCGGCAAGGTCGGGATTGTCGAAGGGCGAGGCGAAGGCCGCGCCGAAGACGAGCTGTTCATAGACCTCGTCGCAGACGATCCACAGGTCGTGCCTGCGGCAGACGGCGCCGATCTCGGCGATCTCCGCGGCGCTCAGCACCGCGCCGGTCGGGTTGTGCGGCGTGTTGAGCAGCAGCACCCGGCAGGCCGGCGTGATGGCGGCCTCGAGGTCGGCCGCCTTCATGTGGAAGCCGTTTTCCGGGCGCAGCGGCACGGCGACGCGCTCGGCGCCGGTGGCGCGGATGACGCCCTCGTAGGTGGCATAGAGCGGGTCGCCGACGAGCACGGCATCGCCCGCCTCCACGAGGCCGAGCATGACGGCGAAGAGCGCGGTCTGGGTGCCGGGGAAGCAGAGCACGTTGGCGGCGGTGACGTCGCCGCGGCGCTTGCGGTACTTGCGCACCAGCGCGTCGACCACGGAGGGCTCGCCGCGGCCGTTTGAATAGCGGTAGCGGCCGGCATGCATGGTGCGCACGGCCTCGGCCAATAGCGCCGGATCCGGCGGCACGTCCGGCTCGCCGATGGTCAGCTCGATGATGTCCTGGCCTTCGGCCTTCATGCGCCGCGCTTCGGCATGGATGGCCCATTTCTCAGAGCCGAGACTGGCAAGCCGATCTGTGATGGATGCATAGCGCATGGCCGTCCTCCGCATTTCCATTGGGTGTCGTTTATCGGTCGGCGCCGATGGCGTCGACCGGTCTCAAGCGCAGCCCGAGCAGGGTTTCGATCGAGGTCAGCGCGATCTCGACGAGTTCGCTTTCCCCGAAAAGCTCGCCGGCCAGGCATCCTTCGAGCCAGAGCCCGTCGAGCAGGCCGTTGATCGCGATGGCGAGCCTTCGGCAGCGCTCCGGCGAGGCATCCTCGCCGCGCGCGGCGAGGAAATCGCCGAGCAGGCCCTCCAGCGCGTTGCGGAAGCTCAGATAGCCCTCGCGGTGGATGGCGGCGAGTTCCGGATCGACGCTGACGCGGCTGATGAACGAGGCCCAGAGCGAGAGGCTGCGGCTGTTGGCGACCGGCTCCGTCAGGTTGATGACGATGAAGTCGCGCAGCCGCGTTTCCGGGTCGCCCGTCACCCGCTCGGCCTTTTCGGTGAGCCGGGCGATGACGATCCGGTAGGCTTCCTGCAGGATATGCTCCTTGGACTGGAAGTAGTGCCGGATGAGGCCCGCCGTCACGCCCGCTTTGATGGCGATCTGCCGGACCGTCGCGCCCTCCAGGCCGTATTCCGCGATGCAGTCGAGCGTCGCCTCGATCAGGTCGTGGCGGCGTTCGGCTTCGGGGGCGCGATGGAAGGTCCGGCGGGCCATGGTCTCCTCGTCAGGCGGCGCGGCGCAGCACCGGCCGGGTCAGGCAGGTCGGCCCGCCCTCGCAGGCGATGCACAGCGCGTCGGCCTCGAAGGTCTGAACCGTGCAGCCGGCCGCTTCCATCGCTGCCTTCGTGGCCGGGAAGCCTTCGACCATGATCACCTCGTAGGGCCGGGTCGGCAGCACGTTGAGCGACAGGCCGTTGCTCGCGTGGAACTCGTCGGCCGGCGCCTCGATCAGGCGGATGCCGCGCTTCCGGAGCAGCTGGTAGAAGGCGGCCGGCAGCAGCGGGGCGAAGACGAGGGCAAGGTCGTCCGCCAGCGGGCTCATCACGCTCATCAGGTGGAGGCAGGCTTCCTCGCCCTGCCAGAGCGGCAGGCCATAGGCAAGCACCGTGACGCCGTGGGGCGCGAGGATCCGCGTGATCTGGTCGATGCCCTCCTGGTTGGTGCGCACGCCGCGGCCGATGACGAGCGTCTTCGCGTCGAGCCAGATGCAGTCGCCGCCCTCCACGGTGCCCTCGCCCTCGATGCGGCCGAGGATCGGGATCTGGCGTTCGGCATAGGCCTTCTCGTGCAGCGCCGTCTCGGCGACGCGCAGCGGCTTGCCCATGCGCAGCAGGATCGCGCCGTGGTCGGACATCAGCGAGGGATCGTGGGTGAACATGGCGTCGGCAAGTCCGTCGCCCTCGTCCTCCAGCCAGATGATCTCGGTGCCGGATCTTTCCACGAGGTCGGCGAAGGCCTTGTACTGATGGACCGCGCGGGCGCCGTCGAAGGTCGGGCCGTAATGCCACTTGGCGGCATCGGCGCCCTTCAGGCTGGCGCCGGGGCGGCGCATCAGAACACGCATCAGGGGGGCCGACATTTCCTGCGAACCGTAGGCGGTCATTCCATACTCCCGGGAGAAAATCATCTTGGACGGGCGCTGCCAGAAAAGTCAGCGATGCGCCTATTATACGCTTGAATAATTTCTTAACAAGTGCCACGATGCTTTTCATAAAAGGACGCGACGGGCCGAAGATGCCCGCGGGAACGCTGAAAAACAGGGGAATTTGGCATGGCTCATGCATCGATTTTCCGTGCGCCGGAGACTGCTGCGCGATGACGGAGCGCGCCGAGGCAATCGCGGTCAGGGACCTGCACAAGCGCTTCGGGCCGCTTGACGTTCTGAAAGGTGTTTCGCTGACCGCGCACGAGGGCGATGTCATCGCCATCATCGGCGGTTCGGGCTCCGGCAAGTCCACCTTCCTTCGCTGCATCAACATGCTGGAACTGCCGAGCGCCGGATCGGTGACCATCCACGGCGAGACGATCGCCATGAAGAGCGACGGCCACGGCGGCATGATGCCGGCCGATCGCAAGCAGGTGCAGCGCCTGCGCTCGCGGCTCGGCATGGTGTTCCAGAGCTTCAATCTCTGGCAGCACATGACCATCCTGGAAAATGTCATCGAGGCGCCCGT
>CAMLOC010000674.1 GCA_946481465.1 uncultured Shinella sp.
GCTCTTCCCGATCCTCTACAAGGCCTTCGTCGAGAAGGACATGAGCCTGCTCGAGATCAACCCGCTGATCGTCATGAAGAACGGCCGCGTGCGCGTTCTCGACGCCAAGGTCTCCTTCGACGGCAACGCCCTGTTCCGCCATGACGACATCAAGGCGCTGCGCGACGAGACCGAAGAGGACGCCAAGGAGATCGAGGCCTCCAAGTGGGACCTCGCCTATGTGGCGCTCGACGGCAATATCGGCTGCATGGTCAACGGCGCGGGCCTTGCCATGGCGACGATGGACATCATCAAGCTCTACGGCAAGGAGCCGGCGAACTTCTGCGACGTCGGCGGCGGCGCCGGCAAGGAGAAGGTCGCGGCGGCCTTCAAGATCATCACGGCCGACCCGAAGGTCGAGGGCATCCTCGTCAACATCTTCGGCGGCATCATGAAGTGCGACGTCATCGCCGAAGGCGTGGTCGCAGCCGTGCAGGAAGTCGGCCTCAAGGTTCCGCTGGTCGTTCGTCTCGAAGGCACGAATGTCGAGCTTGGCAAGAAGATCCTGAACGAATCGGGCCTGGCGATCACCGCCGCCGACGATCTGGACGACGCCGCCAAGAAGATCGTCGCCGCGATCAACGGCTAACCTGAAGGACCAGACCTCATGTCGATTCTCGTCAACAAGAACACCAAGGTCCTCGTTCAGGGCCTGACCGGCAAGACCGGCACCTTCCACACCGAACAGGCGCTCGCCTATTACGGCACGCAGATGGTCGGCGGCATCCACCCGAAGAAGGGCGGCGAAACCTGGACCGGCTCGAAGGGCGAAAGCCTGCCGATCTTCGCCTCGGTTGCCGAAGGCAAGGAAAAGACCGGTGCCGACGCCTCCGTGATCTACGTTCCGCCGGCAGGCGCCGCGGATGCGATCATCGAGGCGATCGAAGCGGAAATCCCGTTCATCACCTGCATCACCGAAGGCATCCCGGTCGCCGACATGGTGCGCGTCAAGGCCCGCCTCGACCGGTCCTCCTCGCGCCTGCTCGGCCCGAACTGCCCGGGCATCCTGACGCCGGAAGAATGCAAGATCGGCATCATGCCGGGCTCGATCTTCCGCAAGGGTTCGGTCGGTATTGTTTCGCGTTCCGGCACGCTTACCTATGAAGCCGTGTTCCAGACCTCCAACGAAGGCCTCGGCCAGACGACGGCCGTCGGCATCGGCGGCGACCCGGTCAAGGGCACCGAGTTCATCGACGTGCTGGAGATGTTCCTGGCCGACGACGCCACGACCTCGATCATCATGATCGGCGAAATCGGCGGCTCGGCCGAGGAAGATGCGGCACAGTTCCTCATCGACGAGGCCAAGAAGGGCCGCAAGAAGCCGATGGCCGGCTTCATCGCGGGCCGTACGGCTCCGAAGGGCCGCACCATGGGCCATGCCGGCGCTGTCGTTTCCGGCGGCAAGGGCGATGCGGAATCCAAGATCGCGGCGATGGAGGCGGCGGGCATCCGCGTCTCGCCTTCGCCGGCGCGTCTCGGCAAGACCCTGGTCGAAGTCCTCAAGGGCTGAGAAACGAAACGGGGATCGGCCGGCTGGAAATGCCGGCCGGTCCGTCTCTTCCCGGCGCGGTGCGCGCCGGGCGGCAAGCCGGGAAGGCCCGGTCAACACGATCGTTCGGGAGGCGGGCGCGGCGCCCGCGAGAAACCATGGCACGGCAAGACGCCAACGAACAATTCCTGGCCACGTCCTTCCTCGATGGAGCGAACGCGGCCTATATCGAACAGCTCTACGCCAAGTACGAGGCCGATCCCGCCTCTGTCGGCGAGGAATGGCAGGCCTTCTTCAAGGCCCTCGAAGACCAGCCCTCCGACATCGTGAAGGCGGCCAAGGGCGCCTCGTGGAAGCGCGCCAACTGGCCGATCGCGGCAAACGGCGAGCTCGTCTCGGCGCTCGACGGCAACTGGGGCGTCGTCGAGAAGGTGCTTGAGAAGAAGGTGCAGGCGAAGGCCGAGGCCGTCGCTGCCAAGACCGGCGCCCCGGTCAACCAGGCCGACGTCAACCAGGCGACGCGCGACAGCGTGCGCGCCATCATGATGATCCGCGCCTACCGCGCCCGCGGCCACCTCCATGCCAAGCTCGATCCGCTCGCCATCGCCGCGCCGGTCGAGGACTATCACGAGCTTTCCCCCTCGAACTACGGCTTCGAGGACAAGGATCTCGACCGCAAGATCTTCATCGACAACGTGCTCGGCCTCGAATACGCGACCGTGCGCGAAATGGTCGAGATCCTGGAGCGTACCTATTGCTCCACCATCGGCGTCGAGTTCATGCACATCTCCAACCCGGAAGAGAAGGGCTGGATCCAGGAGCGCATCGAGGGCCCGGACAAGGGCGTCGATTTCACGCCGGAAGGCAAGAAGGCGATCCTGCAGAAGCTGATCGAGGCGGAGGGCTTCGAGCAGTTCATCGACGTCAAGTACAAGGGCACCAAGCGCTTCGGCCTTGACGGCGGCGAATCGCTGATCCCGGCGCTCGAGCAGATCATCAAGCGCGGCGGCCAGCTCGGCCTGAAGGAAATCGTGCTCGGCATGGCCCACCGCGGCCGCCTCAACGTGCTTACCAACGTGATGGCCAAGCCGCATCGCGCCGTCTTCCACGAGTTCAAGGGCGGCTCTTACGCGCCTGACGACGTGGAAGGCTCGGGCGACGTGAAGTACCATCTCGGCGCCTCCTCGGACCGCGAGTTCGACGGCAACAAGGTGCATCTGTCGCTGACCGCGAACCCGTCGCATCTCGAAATCGTCGATCCCGTGGTCATGGGCAAGGCGCGCGCCAAGCAGGACCAGCTGTTCGGCCGCACCAGGGAGGAGATTGTGCCGCTCGAGGAGCGCGCCAAGGTGATGCCGCTGCTGCTCCATGGCGACGCGGCTTTCGCCGGCCAGGGCGTCGTGGCGGAGATCCTCGGCCTCTCCGGCCTGCGCGGCCACCGCGTCGCCGGCACGCTGCATTTCATCATCAACAAC
>CAMLOC010000675.1 GCA_946481465.1 uncultured Shinella sp.
TTCAGACGTGTGCTCTTCCGATCTTCTTGTTCTTCTTGAAGAGGAAGGCGACGCCGTCGACATTCGACTTCACCGTCGCGTCCTTATGCGCCATCATCCGGGCGAGGTTCAGTGTCGGCTTGACGCCCTCGATGCCGAGCGCCTCCATGCCGTGCGCGGCGTGGCTGTAGGTTTCGGAGGCATGCAGCAGCGCCTTGGAGGGGATGCAGCCGACATTGAGGCAGGTGCCGCCATAGGTCGCGCGCTTTTCGACGACCGCGACCTTCAGGCCGAGCTGGGCCGCCTTGATGGCGCAGACATAGCCGCCGGGGCCGGAACCGATAACGATGAGATCATATGCCATGGCAAGTCCTTCCTTAGCGGGGCCCTAGCGGCCGCCGCTGACGTTGAGGGCGGCACCCGTCACATAGGATGCCGCGTCGGAGAGAAGATAGAGAATGGAATGGGCGACTTCGTCGGCCGTGCCCGGCCGCTGCATCGGGATGAGCCCGGCGGCTTCGCGCGCCCGGTCCGGCAGGCCGCCGGACGCATGGATATCGGTGTCGATGATGCCGGGACGCACGAGGTTCACGCGGATGCCCTCGGCGGCGACCTCGCGGGCAAGGCCGGTCGTGAAGCTCTCGATGGCGCCCTTGCTGGCGGCATAGTCGACATATTGTCCGGCAGCGCCCAGCAGCGCCGCCATCGACGAAAGGTTGACGATGGCGCCGCCGCGCCCGCCATGGCGCGTCGACATGCGGCGCACCGCCTCCTGGGCGCAGCGGATCGAACCCATCACATTGACGGCGAACATGCGCTCCAGCCGCTCGGCGGACATTTCGTCGACGCGCTGCGGCACGGCGACGATGCCGGCATTGTTGACGAGCCCGTCGATCCGGCCGAACGTGCCGTCGATGGCGGAGAAGATGGAGGCAAGGCCGAGTTCGGTGCCGACATCGCCTGCAACCGAGATCGCCGAACCGCCGAGCGCCCGGATATCGGCGACCACGGCCTCGGCCGCGTCGCGATTGGCGGCATAGTTCACCGCCACCTGCCAGCCGGCCGCGCCCGCCATGCGGCACACGCTGGCGCCGATGCCGCGGCTGCCGCCGGTAACGAGAAGAACGGGAGCCTCGGTCATGCTGCACATCCCTTCCGCTTGAAGACGTCCGACGGCGCGACACGCGCCTTGCCGTCGTCCCACAGTTTCGAATAGCGCACCGACGGCCCGAAGCCGGACAGAAGCAGGGTCTCGGCCGCCGCCGCGCCCTCCTCCGGCAGGAGGCCGGCATCGCCGGTGCCGCCGAGCGCGTAGATGATACCCTCCCAGACGGTGCAGGCGGCGATCTCCTCGCCGGTCGCGTCGCCTTCCGGGCAATCGTGCAGGACCATGCCGTTGGACCGGGCGGGTTCGCCCGGCATGACGACGCCGTCGAGTACCACACCGCTCACGAGGACCTTCAGCTTGAAATGATGGCTTGTCGCGGCGGCGGCGGAGCCGACCGGCTCGAAGACCAGCTCATAGCCCCCGTCGCGATCCGCATAGATCGCACGGTCCTGCCGGCAGTCCGCCGCGAAGGCGGCGGTCGCGGCGAGAAATCCGGCAAGGACGAGGACGGCGCGCATGGCTCAGTGGGCCTTTTCCGTCGCGAGCTTGATGCCGAGCGCAATGAAGACGAGGCCGCTGGTGCGGTCGATCCACTGGCTCATGCGCGAGAAGGCGGCGCGCATCTTCGGCGTCGTCATGAAAAGCGAGACGCCGACGAACCAGGCGATCAGGCAACTCGCCATGACAAGGCCGTAGCCGAACTTGACGGCGATCGGCGTGTGGGCGCTGACCACGGTCGAGAAGATGGACAGGAAGAAGAACACCGCCTTCGGATTGAGCAGGTTGGCAAGGAAGCCGAGGCTGAAGGCGCGCAGGGTCGACTGGCCGACCTTCGTCTCGTCGGCATCGGCGGGCGCCAGGGTCAGGTCCGTCCCCTTCGCGCGCAGCGCCTTGACGCCGATATAAACGAGGTAGGCGACGCCGCACCATTTCACGATGTTGAAGAGGTAGATGGACTGGGAAATGATGAGGCCGAGACCGAGGATCGTATAGGTGACATGGACCATCAGCGATGCGCCGATGCCGAAGGACGTGACGATCGCCGCGCGCCGCCCATGCACGAGCGACTGGCGCATGACCATGGCGAGATCCGCGCCGGGCGAGACAATGGCGAAGGAGAAGATCGCCATCAGCGAGGCGAGTTCGAGAAGGTAGCTGCTCATGGGATGCCTGCCTCCTAGAGCAATTCCAGCAAGAGCGCTGCGGTCTGCGTCCGGAATTGCGTTACGACAAAAAGTTGGAGCGTTTTCGCGATCCGAAGAAAAGCGGAAATGCTCTAGAGGATGATCACGCCCGCCATGACCGCGAGCCCCGCCAGGGCCACGAGCCAGACGAGCGAACGGATATAGGGTACGCCCGCAAGATAGAGCGGAAGATAGACGAGCCGGGCAGCGAACCACAACCATGCGCCGGCAAGCCCGTAGCCCGCCGGATCGCCCGCGATGGCGAGCGCCAAGGCGAGGGCGACGAAGGCCGGATAGGTCTCCCGGAAGTTCGCCGACGCGCGCGCGGCGCGTCCGGCGATCACGCCGGCCGGCCTGCGCGGTTCATCGCGGGGACCGGCATTCCAGGCGGAGCCGAGTTCCCGCGTCGAGAGCATGCCCTGAAGCCCGATATGGAAGACGAGCAGCGCCACGCTCAATGCCAGGAGCACGAGCATGGGCGAAGACGCTGACGCTGCCGCCTCCATGGGATTCCCCGCTCAGAGATCGAGAACGAGGCGTTCGGGATCTTCCAGGCTGTCCTTGACGCGCACGAGGAAGGTCACGGCTTCCTTGCCGTCGACGATGCGGTGGTCGTAGGAGAGGGCGAGATACATCATCGGGCGGATGACGATCTGCCCGCCGACGACGACCGGGCGCTCCTGGATCTTGTGCATGCCGAGGATGCCGGACTGCGGGGCGTTGAGGATCG
>CAMLOC010000676.1 GCA_946481465.1 uncultured Shinella sp.
AGGGCGGCTTCGACCTCGTCACCGCCTCGGGCGACGCGTCGCTGCGCCTCGTCGCGGGCAAGCGCGTCCAGCCGATCAACACCGACCTCATCCCGAGCTGGAAGACCATCGACGAGCGCCTGCAGAACGCGCCCTGGCACACCGTGAACGGCGTGCACTACGGCACGCCCTATCTCTGGGGGCCGAACGTCCTGATGTACAATACGGAAGCCTTCAAGGGCGAGGCGCCGAAGAGCTGGAAGGTCGTCTTCGAGGAGATGACGCTGCCGGACGGCAAGTCGAACAAGGGCCGCGTGCAGGCCTATGACGGCCCCATCCACATCGCCGACGCCGCGCAGTATCTGATGGCGCACAAGCCGGACCTCGGCATCAAGGATCCCTACGAGCTCAACGAGGACCAGTACAAGGCCGCGCTCGACCTGCTGCGCGTCCAGCGCACGCTCGTCGGCCGCTACTGGCACGACGCGATGATCCAGATCGACGACTTCAAGAACGAGGGCGTCGTCGCCTCCGGCTCCTGGCCGTTCCAGGTCAACCTGATGCAGGCGGAAAAGCAGCCGATCGCCTCGACCTTCCCGGAAGAGGGCGTGACGGGCTGGTCGGACACGACCATGCTGCATGCCGAAAGCCAGCACCCGAACTGCGCCTATATGTGGATGGAGCATTCGCTGTCCGCCAAGGTGCAGGGCGACGCCGCGGCCTGGTTCGGCGCGGTTCCCTCGGTTCCGGCCGCCTGCAAGGGCAATGCGCTCCTCACCGACGAGGGTTGTTCGACCAACGGCTTCGACAATTTCGAGAAGATCGCCTTCTGGCGCACGCCGGTCGCCAAGTGCGAAAGCCAGGGCGAATGCGTGCCGTACCATCGCTGGGTCTCCGACTATATTGGCGTGATCGGCGGGCGATAAGCTCCGGCGCCCGTCGCTTTCGCTGCGAATGTGGCGATCGCATAAAGGCATGCCGATGCCGCACGTCCCTTCTCCCCTCGGGGAGAAGGTGGCCCGAAAGGTCGGATGAGGGGGCTTTCGCCTTCGGCGTCCCCCTCATCCCGCTGCCGCGACCTTCTCCCCGCTGGGGAGAAGGAGGCAAGACGGCCTCTCATAATTCCTATCGACAGCCCTGTGCCACGGGGAGGCCGGACAGGCGCGCCGTTTTCTGCCGATGACAACTTCCGCGATGGACGCCAGTCCACCGCATGGACCAAACACCGGGAGCCCCCCATGACCGCCGTCCTCTTCCAGCAAGTCTCCCGCCATTTCGGCGCCGTGCGCGCCGTCGACAGCGTGGACCTCGCGATCACCGAGGGCGAGTTCTTCGCGATGCTCGGCCCGTCCGGTTCCGGCAAGACGACGTGCCTGCGCCTGATGGCCGGCTTCGAGCAGCCGACATCGGGCCATATCGAGATCTTCGGCGAGACGGCGGAGGGCGTGCCGCCCTATCGGCGCAACGTCAACACCGTGTTCCAGGACTATGCCCTTTTCCCGCATCTCTCGATCCTGGAAAACGTCGCCTACGGGCTGATGGTCAAGGGCGTCGGCAAGGCCGAGCGGCTGAAGGCGGCGGAAGAAGCGCTCGCCATGGTGAAGCTGCCCGGCTACGGCACGCGCCGGCCCGGCCAGCTCTCCGGCGGCCAGCGCCAGCGCGTGGCGCTCGCCCGTGCCCTCGTCAACCGGCCCCGCGTGCTCCTCCTCGACGAGCCGCTCGGCGCGCTCGACCTGAAGCTGCGCGAGCAGATGCAGGAGGAGTTGAAGAGCCTGCAGAAGTCGCTCGGCATCACCTTCGTCTTCGTCACCCACGACCAGGGCGAGGCGCTGTCGATGGCCGACCGCATCGCCGTCTTCAGCGAGGGGAGGATCCAGCAGCTCGGCACGCCGGAAGAGGTCTACAAGCGGCCGAAGACGCGCTTCGTCGCCGATTTCGTCGGCTCCTCCAACGTGCTGCCGCCCGATTTCGTCGAACAGCTCGGCTTCGGCAGGAGCCATGCGAGCCTGCGCCCCGAGGCGATCGCACTCGGCGACGGCCCCGGCCGCAAGCCGTTCTCCGGCCGCGTGACGGCGGCAAGCTTCCTCGGCGCGGCAAACCGCGTGACGGTGGAAACGGCCGGCGCTCGCATCGCCGCGATGATCCCGGCCTCCCTTGCGGTCCCCGCACAGGGCGAGACCGTCACCCTCTCCTTCCTGCCGGAGGACCTGCACACGATGGAGGGCGCTCCATGAGCATCCTTGCCGACACCTCCATCCGCGCGCGCCGGGAAGGCGCCTCCGGGCGGCTTTCGGATTTCTTCTGGCGCAATCCGAGGATCCTGCTGCTCCTGATGCTGACGCCGCCGCTCCTCTGGCTCGGCGTCATCTATCTCGGCTCGCTCTTCGCGCTGCTCCTGCAGAGCTTCTTCTCGATCGACGACTTTTCCGGGCTGATCAACTACGAGTTCACGCTCGCCACCTACCGGCAGCTGCTCATCCCGTCGAATTTCGACATCATCCTGCGCACCGTGCTGATGGCTGTGCTGGTGACGCTCGCCTCCGCCGCGATAGCCTTCCCGATCGCCTATTACGCGGCGCGCTACGCGAAGGGCAAATGGAAGGTCGTCTTCTATCTCGGCGTCATGCTGCCGCTGTGGTCCAGCTATCTCGTGAAAGTCTATGCCTGGAAGCTGATCCTCGCCAAGGAAGGCATCGTCACCTGGGCCTTCGCGAAGCTGCATCTCTCCTGGCTGCTCGATGCCTGGCTCGCTTTGCCTGTCGTCGGCGGCTCGTCCCTGTCGATCAGCTATACCGGCACCTTCATCGTCTTCATCTATGTCTGGATGCCCTTCATGATCCTGCCGATCCAGGCGGCGCTGGAGCGCGTGCCGGGCAACCTGATCGAGGCCTCCGCCGATCTCGGCGGCCACCCGGCACAGACCTTCCGCCATGTGCTGTTCCCGCTCGCCCTGCCCGGCATCATCGCGGGCTCGATCTTCACCTTCTCGCTGACGCTGGGCGACTACATCATCCCGCAGA
>CAMLOC010000677.1 GCA_946481465.1 uncultured Shinella sp.
GTCGCCTTCGTCCTTTCGGCGGTCTACGCCTCGGTGTCGGGCTCGCTGCTGGCACTGCAGAACAAGTTCATCACGCCGGATGTCGCCGGCTTCATGCACTCGATCGAGATGGTCACCATGGCGGTGCTGGGTGGCGCAGGATCGGTGCTCGGCGCCATCCTCGGCGCGGCGATCCTCACCGCGCTGCCGCAGGTGCTGACGGTCTTCCAGGAATATGAACAGCTCCTGCTCGGCCTCGTCATGATGCTGGTCATGATCTTCATGCGCGAGGGCCTGTTGCCCTCCATTGCGCGCCGCATCCGGGGGAGGGCGGAATGAGCCTGCTTCAGATCGAAGGTCTCGGCATCGATTTCGGCGGCCTTCGCGCCGTCAACGATGTCGGTTTCTCCTTGAAACCCGGCGAGATCGTCTCCGTCATCGGCCCGAACGGCGCCGGCAAGACGACGCTGTTCAACATGATCTCGGGCGTCTACGCCCCGGCCCGCGGCCGCGTCGTGCTCGACGGGGAGGATGTCACGCGCATGCCGCCGCATCTGCTCGCCCGGCGCGGCCTGTCGCGCACCTTTCAGAACCTGCAGATCTTCCAGTCGATGAGCGTGCTGGAAAACGCCGTCGCCGGCCATCACCTGCATGAGCGCGGCTCGGTTTTCGCCGATCTCTTCGCGTTGCCGGTCTCGCGCCGACGCAGCAGGGCATCGGAGGAAAGCGCGCGTGCGCTGCTCGACCGCGTCGGCCTCGGCCGTGCCGCCGAGCAGGAGGCGGGCTCGCTCTCCTACGGCGCATTGAAGCGGCTGGAGATCGCCCGCGCGTTGGCGCTGAAGCCGCGCGTGCTGCTGCTCGACGAGCCCGCCGCCGGCTGCAACGCCGTCGAGACGGAGGAGATCGACCACCTGATCGCCAGGGTCGCGGCCGAGGGCGTGTCGATCCTCTTGGTGGAGCATGACATGAAGATGGTCATGCGCATTTCCAACCATATCGTGGTGCTCGATCATGGCGAGAAGATCGCCGAGGGCGAGCCGGCGGCGATCGCCCGCGCTCCGCGGGTCATCGAAGCTTATCTCGGTGCCCAGGCGGCGGAGGTGCAGAATGCTGACGGTTGAGGGACTGCGCTCGCGCTACGGCCGCATCGAGGTGCTGCACGGCATCGACCTCGACGTCGCCTCCGGCGAGATCGTCACGGTGGTCGGCGCGAACGGCGCCGGCAAGACGACGCTGCTCAAGTGCCTTTCCGGCATCCAGCCGGTCTCGGCGGGGTCCATCGTCTTTCGCGGCGAAGCGCTGACGACGGTGCCGGCGCATGCCCGCGTGCGGCGCGGCCTTGCCCAGTCGCCCGAGGGGCGCCAGATCTTCACCAACCTGACGGTGGAAGAGAACCTGCGCCTCGGCGCCTATCTCTTCTCCGACGACAAGGTGGATCGGGACCGGGAGGACGCCTTCGCCATGTTCCCGATCCTGAAAGAGAAGCGCAACCTTGCGGCGGGCGGCCTTTCCGGTGGCCAGCAGCAGATGCTGGCGATCGCCCGCGCGTTGATGGGGCGCCCCTCCTGCCTGCTGCTCGACGAGCCGAGCATGGGCCTCGCCCCGATCCTCGTCGCGCAGATCTTCGATGTGGTGAAGAGCCTCAAGGCGCTCGGCGTGACCGTTCTGCTCGTCGAGCAGAATGCGTTCGGCGCGCTCTCCGTCGCCGATCGCGGCTATGTCATGGAGACCGGCCGCATCACCATGTCCGGCCCCGCTGCCGACCTCATCGCGGATGAACGTATCCGCGCCGCTTACCTGGGAATATGAGACCATGACCGTCACCATCGCCCGCGAGAACGCCATCGCCGTCGTCACCGTCGACAACCCGCCCGTCAACGCGCTGTCGCAGGCGTTGCGCCAGGGGCTCGCCGAGGCGGTGGTGGCGCTCGACGCTGACGATGCGGTGAAGGCCGTCGTGCTGATCTGCGCCGGCCGCACCTTCATCGCCGGGGCCGATGTCAGCGAATTCGGCAAGCCGCCGGTCATGCCGCATTTGCCGGATGTGGTGGCGGCCATCGAGGGCGCGAGCAAGCCCTGGGTCGCGGCGATCCACGGCAGCGCGCTCGGCGGCGGGCTCGAAGTGGCGCTCGGCTGTACGTATCGCGTGGCCGTCGCCTCCGCCAGCCTCGGCCTGCCGGAAGTCAAGCTGGGCATCATCCCGGGCTCCGGCGGCACGGTGCGGCTGCCGCGGCTGATCGGCCCGGCGGCCGCCGTCGATCTCGTGACGAGCGGCAGTCCGGTTGGGGCGAAGAAGGCGGAAGCGCTCGGCCTGATCGACGCCGTTATCGACGGCGACCTGCGGGCCGGCGCGATCGCTTTTGCGAACGACATTGCCGGCAAGGCCCGGCCGCAGCCGATCTCCAGCCGCGCCGTGGCCCCCGTCGAAGCCGGTTTCTGGGAGGGCGCCGAAAGGGCCGTGGCCGCCAGGGCCAAGCGGGAGGCTGCGCCGCTCCGGGCGCTCGCCTCGGTGCGGACGGCGAGCGAGACGGATTTCGCCAGCGCTATGGCCTTCGAGCGGGAAACCTTCCTCGACCTGCGCGGCTCGGCGCAGGCGGCAGCGCTGCGCCATGTCTTCTTTGCCGAGCGCGCCGCGCCGCGCCCGCCGGAGCTCGCCGGCGTCACGCCGCGCCCCATCCGCTCGGCCGCCGTCATCGGCGGCGGCACGATGGGCGCGGGCATTGCCGCGGCGCTGCGCGATGCCGGCCTGCCGGTCGTCCTCATCGAGCGCGACGCGACGGCCGTCGAGCGCGGGCTTGCCAATGTGCGGGGCATCTATGACGGCGCGGTGAAGCGCGGGCGCATCACGCAGGCGGTGGCGGACGAGCGCATGGCCGGCGTCGCCGGCGGCGACGACTATGGCCTTCTGGCCGATACCGACCTCGTCATCGAGGCGGTCTTCGAGGACCTCGCCGTCAAGCGCGCCGTCTTCGAAAGGCTCTCGGCGGTCTGCCGGCCGGATGCGGTCCTGGCCACCAA
>CAMLOC010000678.1 GCA_946481465.1 uncultured Shinella sp.
GTTCTCCATCTGGTCCGGACGGGCTTCCTGCAAGAGGCCTTCCTTGACCCAGATCTGCACATAGTTCGCCGACGGCACGACGATGTCGAAGCCGTGGCCGCCGGCGCGGACCTTGGCGAGCGCCGTGTCGTTCGAATCGTAGTCGGTGACCGTCACCTTGACGTCGAACTTCTCCTCGAACTTCTTGACCAGTTCCGGATTGGTGTAGTCACCCCAGTTGTAGATGTTGAGCTCGCCGGCCGCAAACGCGCTGCCCGCCATTGCCAGCATGGCGATCGCCGCCGTCGCTGTCGTCGTCATCCATTTCGTTTTCATTCTCGGTTCCTCTCTGTCGCTTGTTACTGTTTTTTCCGGTTGATGAAGAAGAAGACCACGACCAGCGCCGTCGAAAGCGCCAGGAAGACCGTGGCGATGGCATTGATCTCGGGTGTCGTCTCGCGCCGGAGCTGGCCCAGCATGTAGGTCGGAAGCGTGTCCTGTCCGCCGGACTTCACGAATTCCGTGATGACCACGTCGTCGAGCGAGATGACGAAGGATAGCATGAAGCCCGCGATGACCGCCGGGCGCAGCAAGGGCAGGGTCACATGCCGGAAGGTCTGCCAGCGCGAGGCATAGAGGTCCGCCGCCGCCCGCTCCAGCGTCAGGTCCATGCTCTCCAGCCGGGCACGGATGGGCAGGTAGGCGAAGGGAATACAGAAGGCGCTGTGGGCGGCGATCAGGTAGCCAAGGCCGGAATAGCCGGTCCACACCTTGATGCGCGAGAAGACGATGAGCAGCGCCACGGCCGTGACGATCTCCGGCACCATCAGCGGCTGGTTGATCAGCGCGTATTTGAAGGTCAGGCCGCGATAGGGCGTGGTGCGGGTCGTCGCGAGCGCGGCCATGGTGGCGGCGGTCGTGGCAAGGAGGGCCGCCCAGATCGCGATGATGAGCGAGCGGATGGCCGCGTCCTGCACCGCCTCGTTCCGCCAGGCTGCGACGAACCAGCGCGCGGAGAAACCGTCCCAGCGCGACAGGGACTCGGCCCCGTTGAAGGAATAGATGACCAGCGCGGCGATCGGCAGGTAGAGCGCGAAGAAGGTGAAGAGCGTGATGAAGCCGAAGCCGGGCTGCGAGCGGATGTCGAAATGCGATCTAAACATGGCTCGAACCTCCGCGCGAGGCGTTGCGCACATAGAAGATCAGCGCGACCATCACCAGCGCCATCAGGGTGATCGACATGGCGGCGCCGAGCGGCCAGTTGCGGCCCGAGCCGAACTGCATCTCGATCAGGTTGCCGAGCATCATGTTCTTGCCGCCGCCGAGCACGCGCGGGATGACATAGGCGCCGAGCGAGGGGATGAAGACGAGGATGGAGCCGGCGATGATGCCCGGCTTCACCAGCGGGATCACGATGCGCCTGAGGACCTGAAGGCGGCTGGCATAGAGATCGTACCCCGCCTCCACCAGTCGGAAATCGAGCTTTTCGATAGAGGCGTAGAGCGGCAGCACCATCAACGGCAGGTAGACATAGGTCATGCCGAGCAGGTTGGCGGTGTCCGTATACATGATCTGGAGGGGCGTATCGATCACGCCGAGCCAGATCAGCGCGTTGTTGAGCAGGCCCTCGTTGCGGATGACCTGCTGCATGGCGAAGGTGCGGATGAGAAGGTTCGTCCAGAACGGGATCGTCACCAGGAAGACCCAGATCTCGCGGCTGTGCGGCGGACGCGTCGCGATGAAATAGGCGGTCGGGAAACCGAGGATCAGGGTGAGGAGCGTCGTGAAGAAGGACAATTGGAGCGAGCGCCAGATGATCGACAGATGCGCGTCCGCAAGGCCGAGCGTGTCGTCGAATATGTCGCGCTGGAAGAAGACGGAGACCCAGCCGTCGAGCGAGAACTCGCCGAACCTGACATCGCCGTAATCGCCCTTCGCCATGAAGGAATAGAGCAGCATCACCAGCAGCGGGCCGACCGCCGCGAAGAAGATGATGAGCAGGGCCGGCGCGCTGAGCAGCCAGCGGGAGCGGATATCCTTTTTCCGGGCCGCGATCGCGGCCTGCTGTGCGCCGCTCATCGTCAGTCCCTCAAGATCTGCGCGACGTCGTCGCTGAGGCTGATGCCGACCGCCTCGTCCCTGGAAAAGCCGCAGGACCCGCTGCGGGCGTTCTGCTGGCGCACGGTGAAGGTCGTGCCGTCCTCCAGGCGGATGTGGAAATGCGTATCCGTGCCGAGATAGACGATCTCGCGGACGGTTCCGCGCAGCACCGAGGCGGGCGAGGGGGCCGCGACCTGGGCATGTTCCGGGCGGACGACCACCGTCACCTTGCCGCCCGGCGTCACATCGGCCGGGAAGGTGGCCGGGATCTCCGCGCCGGAGGAAAGTCTTACGCGCGCCCGGTCGCCGGAGACCGAGACGACCTCCGCTTCCAGAAAATTCGTCTCGCCGATGAAGTCGGCCACGAAACGCTCGGCGGGGCGGTCGTAGACGTCCCAGGGCGAGCCCACCTGGCGCACCGTGCCCGTCGACATGACGGCGATGCGGTCGGACATGGTGAGCGCTTCTTCCTGATCGTGCGTGACGAAGACGAAGGTGATGCCGGTTTCGGTCTGGAGGCGCTTCAACTCCATCTGCATGGACTTGCGCAGCTTCAGGTCGAGGGCGGAAAGCGGCTCGTCGAGCAGCAGCACCTTCGGCCGCGGCGCGAGCGCCCGGGCGAGCGCCACGCGCTGCTGCTGGCCGCCGGAAAGCTGGGTGACCGGATTGTCGCCGCGTCCTTCGAGATGCACGAGCTTCAACATGTCCCGGACCACGCCGTCGACCTCCGCGCGGGGCTTGCCAAGCATCTTCAGGCCGAAGCCGATATTCTCGGCCACCGTCAGGTGCGGGAAGAGGGCGTAGTTCTGGAAGACCGTGTTGACCGGCCGCTGGTTCGGCAGGAGGTGGGAGATGTCCACGCCGTCGAGCAGGACCTGCCCCTCGGTCGGCAGCTCGAAACCGGCGATCATCC
>CAMLOC010000679.1 GCA_946481465.1 uncultured Shinella sp.
CGATGCCGGCGGCGCGCAGCACGTCCTTGCGCGTGCCGTCGCCGAAATAGATGCGAAAGCCGAAGCTTGCCGCCTGGCGCACGCGGTCGGTCGAATGGTCGATGACGGTGACGTCGCGCCCGCCGGCAAGCAGGATCTGCGCGGCGATCTGGCCGAAGCGCGAGAAGCCGATCATCAAGACGTCCGCGCCCGCCCCCTCGAAGTCCTCCTCCATCTCCTCCTCGGTGTCCTCGACGATGAGGAAGCGCGAGAGCGCCGCGGCGATCGGCGTCAGCGCCATGGAGATGGTGACGATGGCGACCAGCAGCGAGGCGAGGCCGCCGGAGAAGATGCCGGCGGCGGCCGCCGCGGTGAACAGCACGAAGCCGAATTCGCCGCCCTGCGGCAGGACGAGCGCGATGCGCACCGCGTCGTTGTGCGAGGAGCCGGTGAGGCGGCAGAGGCCGTAGATGACGAGGCTCTTCACCAGCATCACGGCGGGCGTGGCGATGAGGATCGTCAGCCAGCTGGAGAAGACCACGTCGAGATGCAGCGACAGGCCGACGGCCATGAAGAACAGGCCGAGCAGGATGCCGCGGAACGGCTCCACATCCGCCTGCAACTCATGGCGATAGGAGGAATCGGCCAGCAGCACGCCGGCAAGGAAGGCGCCCATGGCCATGGAGAGCCCGGCCATCTGCAGGAGCATGGCGGCGGCCAGCACGACGAAGAGCGCGGCGGCGATCATCGCCTCGCGCGCGCCGGTGCGGGCGATGACCTGGAACAGCGGATTGAGCAGGTAGCGGCCGGCGGCAAACAGCGCCGCGATGGCGCCGATGGCGACGAGGAAGTCCTGGAAGGCCGTCGTGGTGTCCTCCGGCGCCTGCTCGGCAAGCAGCGGGATCACCGCCAGCAGCGGCACGATGGCGAGGTCCTGCAGGAGCAGCATGGAAAAGGCCCGCTGGCCGTAGCGCGTGTTGATGTCGCCGCGCTCGTCGAGGATCTGCATGGCGAAGGCGGTGGAGGACAGCGCGAGGCCGAAGCCGATGATCAGCGCCCCGTCCCACCGTTCGAGGCCGAAGGCGAAGGTCAGGCCGGCGAGCGCGAGGCCGGTGAGGACGACCTGTGCCATGCCGAGCCCGAATATGTCGTGCCGCATCGCCCACAGGCGGGAGGGCTTCAGTTCCAGCCCGATGAGGAAGAGCAGGAAGACGACGCCGAGTTCGGCGACGCCCAGCAGCTCCTCGCCGTCGCGGATCTGGTGCAGGATCGGGCCGATCACCACCCCGGCGGCGAGATAGCCGAGAATGGTGCCGAGGCCGAGCCGTTTGAAGATCGGCGCGGCCAGCAGCGCCCCGCCGAGCATCATGAGGACCTCGTTGTAGGGGCTGTGGGTATAGGCCATGCGGAGGGCTTTCTTCTGGTGGGGCAAGGGCGACGCGGCAAAAAAGGAGCGGCCTCCCTTGATGCCCGTGCCACTGCACAATAAATGGGGCAGCAAAGAAAGGCCAAGTCATGTCAGAGACGATCGATTCCGCAAGCCTTCTCGCGCGTGCCGGTGAACTCATCGACCGCGCCGTTCAAGCGGGGGCGGATGCGGCCGATGCCGTCGTCGTCCGGGGCCGCTCCTCCTCCGTCAGCGTGCGGCTCGGCAAGGTCGAGGGCACGGAAGCCTCCGAAAGCGACGATTTCTCGCTGCGCGTCTTCGTCGGCCGGCGCGTCGCCAGCGTCTCGGCCAATCCCGGCTTCGACCTGAAGGTGCTGGCCGAGCGCGCCGTCGCCATGGCCAAGGCCTCGCCGGAAGACCCCTATGCGACGCTCGCCGGCGAGGCGGATCTTGCGAGGGACTGGCCGGACCTCGAACTCTTCGACCCGACCGCCGTCTCCAGCGAGCAGTTGACCGAGGCAGCGCTTGCCGCGGAAGCCGCCGCGCTCGCCGTTCCGGGCATCACCAATTCCGGCGGCGGCGGCGCCTCGGCCGGGATGGGCGGCCTGGTGCTCGCCACCTCGCACGGCTTTTCCGGCGCCTACAGCGCCAGCCGCTTCGGCCGCTCCGTCAGCGTCATCGCCGGCGAGGGCACGAAGATGGAGCGCGACTACGACTTCGATTCGAGCCTCTATTTCGCCGATCTGCGCGATGCGGAGGAGATCGGCCGCGAGGCGGCCGCCCGCGCCGTGCGCCGGCTCAATCCGCGCCAGGTGCCGACGGCAAAGAACGTCACCGTCGTCTTCGATCCGCGCGTGGCACGCGGCATCGCCGGCCATATCGCCGGCGCGATCAACGGCGCGGCCGTCGCCCGCAAGACGAGTTTCCTGCGCGACCGCATGGGCCAGAGGGTGCTGAAGGCGGGGCTTTCCGTTACCGACGATCCGCTGGTCGTGCGCGGCTCGTCCTCGCGTCCCTTCGACGGCGAGGGTGTGCGCGGCGAGCGCCTCACGATGATCGAGGACGGCGTGCTGAAACACTGGTTCCTCTCCACCTCCACCGCCAACGAACTCGGCCTGAAAACCAACGGGCGCGGCGTGCGCGGCGGCACGGCGGTCAACCCGGCCTCGACGAACCTCGCGCTGGAACCCGGCACCATCGCGCCGGAAGACCTGATCCGCTCCGTCGGCACCGGTTTCTACGTCACGGAATTAATCGGCCAGGGCGTCAACATGGTGACGGGCGAATATTCGCGCGGCGCCTCCGGCTACTGGATCGAGAACGGCGAACTGACCTTCGCGGTCTCGGAGGTGACGATCGCCTCCAACCTCGTCGACATGTTCCAGCGCATCACGCCGGCAAGCGACATCGACCGCTCCTTCGGCGTCGCCGCGCCGACGCTCGCCATCGAAGGCATGACGCTTGCCGGGACGTGAGACCATGCCGAGCCCCGCCGCCGCCTGGACCGCCGACCTCGATCTCCTCGTCGGCGCCGCGCGGCTTGCGGGGGCCCGGGCGCTTGATTTCTTCCGGAAGGGACCGGAGGTCTGGTGGAAGAATGGCGGCCGCTCGCCGGTGAGCGCGGC
>CAMLOC010000680.1 GCA_946481465.1 uncultured Shinella sp.
CGAAGACGAAGCGCCATACGCTGACGCTCACCAATCTGCGCAACGCCTTTCCGGAAAAGTCCGAGGCCGAGATCGCCGAGATCGCGCTCGATGCCTGGGGCAACATGGGCCGGCTCGCCGCGGAATATGTCTTCCTGGACCGTCTCTTCGATTTCGATCCCGCGCGCCCGTCGCCCGGCCGCATTGAGGTCTCGGGCATCCCGCTTTTCGTGGACCTGCGCGACAATCCGCGGCCCTTCATCGTCTTCACCGCGCATACCGGCAATTTCGAGCTGCTGCCGGTGGCCGGCGCCGCCTTCGGGCTGGATGTGACGGTGCTGTTCCGACCGCCGAACAATCCCTACGTTGCGGAGAAGGTCTTCGAGTTCCGTCGGGCGCGGATGGGGCACCTGGTGCCCTCGCATGCCGGCTCGTCCTTCACGCTTGCCCGCAAGCTGGAGGGGGGCGGCCCGGTCGGCGTCCTGGTCGACCAGAAGTTCAACAAGGGCCTGCACACCACCTTCTTCGGCCGCAAGGTGCAGACCAATCCGCTGCTTGCCAAGCTGGTGCGCCAGTTCGACTGCGAGGTCTATCCGGCCCGCTGCATCCGCCTGCCGGGCAACCGCTACCGCCTGGAGCTGGAGCCGGCGATGGCCGTTCCCCGCAAGGAGAACGGCGCCGTCGACGTCGATGCCACGGCGCAGATGCTCAACGACAAGGTCGAGCAATGGGTGCGCGAATATCCCGGCCAGTGGCTGTGGTATCACGACCGGTGGAATATCAAGCGCGGCCTTATTACTTGACTGCTTACGATCATTTCTTTCCGCCGCGGTTTTGAATACGTTCACTTTCGCGGGATATTCGACTTTCGTCGAATTTGGGGTTTGACATCCTCCCGTTCGCTGTTACCATTTTGCTAATGTAAGCGCTTTGGACAGCATATTTCGAGGAGGCAACGGTCAAAGCCGTATCTTGATACCCAATAATTCAAATAGTGTGATGATTAGGTTGCTGTACATTTCAGCAATTCAAGGAGCATGAATTGAAGGCTCTTGTAGAGTTGTTCTGGTTTAGGTATTCACAACTCCAGCATGCCGTGAAGACCGGGAACGAAAGGCTCGTTTCCATGCTGGACAGGGAAATAGAACCGGCGCTGGCCGCCGTGTTGCAGAAGGAGGCGGGCGACGCCTGCGAACTCCGCACCCAGTTCCAGTTCGTGGTGGATCTCCTCAGGGAGGAGGCGGACGACAAGGCCTGCGTGCTCCGGCAGGCTCATCATTTCAAGCTGCTGCTGGATCGGTATTTCGGGACCGAAGGCGCCGCCGCGCCGTTCCGGATGGACATGCCCCAGGCGGCCCGCCCCGCCTCCGCGCCGCGGGTGGTGGAGGACGGTCTCCTCAACGAGGCGATCCTCGACAGCCTTCCCGACCGCGTCGCCGTCATCACGACGGATTACCGCTATCTTTATTCCAACCCGCTCAATGCCGGGCGCCTCAGCGAGAAGCCCATCGACCTTGTCGGCCGGCATATCGTGGAATTTATCGGCGTGCAGCGTTTCGAAAGCCGCGTGAAGCGCAATCTCGACCATTGTTTTGCCGGTGCCGTGGTTGAATACGACTATGTTTCGCCGCGCCGGGGAGGGGCCATCACGCACTGCCGCATGACGCCCTGCCTGTCGGCTGCCGGAAACGTGCTGGGCGCCATTCTGGTGCTTCAGGAAACGGCTGAGCAGGGGCCGCTCGCCGCCTGACCTTTCAGGAGGCGAGGCCGGTGCCGCGCAGCATGAACTGTTGTTCGAAGGCGATGTGGCGGCGGATCGCTTCGAAGAAGCCGCGCAGCATGTAGCCCGCGGCCTCCGCGTTGACGGAACCGTCGCCGCTGCCCAGCCGCGTCAGCGTGTCGGTCAGTTCCTCGGCGAAACACTCGTCCTCGACATGCTCGAATTTCAGCCGGGCGATGGAATCGGCAAGATCCCGGTCGCCGCAGGCCATGCGCTCCAGCAGCGGGAAGACGGCGTCCTCCTCGTAGCGGTGGATGCCGTTCACCAGCGGCATCAGCGATTTGGCCGCATACATGCATTTCTGCCGGTTGACGTTGCCCGGCAGGCTGTCGGCAATATCCTCCAGCGTCTCGCAGAGCGTCAGCTGCGCGTCATGGGCCTTTTTCAGCCAGTCCAGCGAAACGGCGTCCGTCGGGGTATCCGAAAGCAGCCGGGCGATCCCTGTATAATCCGTCATGTCGTGTTCCCTCGGTTCGGGCCTGCCGCGAGCGTTTCGACGCGCGGCTGCGTCAACCTGTCCCTAGATGCCGCCGGCCTCCGCGCTCTGCCTTGATCCATGTCAAGGATGCTTCCGGCCGCATCTGCGAAGGCTCGGTCGAGCGCAAGGGCCGATTCCGCGAGGGAAGCGGCACTTGCGGGAAATCGACGAGTTGGGGGATGCCAACGATGAAATATGTAACGGAAACGATCGTCCTGGCCGTGGGGGCGTTCATCGCGCTGCTCGGCGCGGCCTTTGCCCAGGACAGGTTCTTCGAGGCCCATATGTGGGTCCTCTTCTTCGTGCTGCTCGCCGGCACGCTCTTCATGGTCCGGCGCATCTCCTTCGCGCCGGCCGTCGCGGTCAAGTCGTCCCCGGACGACGAGGGCTATTTCGACGACGTCGTCAAGTACGGCGTCGTCGCGACTGTCTTCTGGGGCGTCGTCGGCTTCCTGGTCGGCGTCGTCGTGGCGCTGCAACTGGCGTTCCCCGATCTCAACATCGAGCCCTGGCTGAATTTCGGCCGCACGCGCCCGCTGCACACGTCCGCGGTGATCTTCGCCTTCGGCGGCAACGCGCTGATCGCGACCTCCTTCTACGTCGTGCAGCGCACGTCGCGCGCCCGCCTCTTCGGCGGCAATCTCGGCTGGTTCGTGTTCTGGGGCTATCAGCTCTTCATCGTCATGGCCGCCACCGGCTACCTGCTCGGCATCACGCAGAGCCGGGAATATGCCGAGCCGGAATGGTATGTCGA
>CAMLOC010000681.1 GCA_946481465.1 uncultured Shinella sp.
CACCATGAACGAGTTCGTCGCCGTCACCTCGACCAACATCGCCAAGATCCTCAACGTCTATCCGCGGAAGGGCGCGATCCTCGTCGGCGCCGATGCGGATATCGTCGTCTGGGATCCCAAGCGCGCCAAGACCATCTCGGCGAAGAACCAGCAGTCTTCGATCGATTACAACGTCTTCGAGGGCAAGGAGGTGGTGGGCCTGCCGCGCTACACGCTGACGCGCGGCGTCGTTGCCATCGAGGAGAGCACGGTAAAAACCCGCGAGGGCCACGGCCAGTTCGTCAAGCGCGAGCCGTTCACGGCTGTCAACAAGGCGCTGTCGACCTGGAAGGAGATCACCGCGCCGCGCAAGGTGGAGCGCAGCGGCATTCCGGCGAGCGGCGTATGATCCATACCGGCCGCCTCGCCCTTCTCCTCGGCATCGCCCTAGCAGGTCCCGCGGGGGCAGCCGATCTCGTCGACGGCAGCTATGGCGACACGGAAGGTTGCCGCTATGCCGAGACGGGCGACACCTCCGGCGCCGATTTCTTCTTCCTGTTGAACAAGGAAGGGGTCACCACCGCCGCCTCCTATTGCGAATTCAAGGGCGAAGGCCGGCCGGCCGGCGGCGCGACGAAGGTCGCCGCCGAGTGCCACGAGGAAGGATACGAGGAGACCACCCCGCACGAACTGACGCTGACACCGGAGAGCGGCGGCTACAGCGTGAGCTTTCCGGACGGAACGCGCTGGGGGCCGCTGATGCGGTGCAAGACGTGAGAGGTGCGTTCCCCCGCCCGCTAAACCGGCACCAGCGCCTCGAGATGCGGCAGAAGCACCACGCTCTCCTGCTCGTGGGGATCTGTCCGGGCGATGACGGCCGAGGCCGGCTGATCGGAAAGATTGGCGGGCAGATGCGGCACGCCCGCCGGGATGTAGAACATCTCGCCGGCCTTGACGACGACATGGTGCTCCAGATTCTCGCCGTACCAGGTATGCGCCTCGCCGGAGAGCATGTAGATCGCCGTCTCGTGGCTCTCGTGCATATGCGCTTTCGCCCGTCCGCCCGGCGGGATCGTCAGGAGATGCATGCAAATGCCGGACGCGCCGACACTCTCGCGGGCGATGCCCTCGAAATAGCTGAAGCCCTGTTTTCCGTCATAGGTCCCGCCCGGGCGCACCACCCGGCATTCGGCCTTCGTCTCCACCGCCATCGTCTCGCCCCCCGGTTCCAGCGTGAGAATTCCGTGCCCGAAGTGATACCGCAGACAATGCCGATTGCAATGCTGGGAATGGACATGCAGTCTGCCGCAACCCGCGCCGAAAGATGACCGCCATGCCCCATGCCACGCCTTCCAGCACCGTCGTTTCCGCAAAGGGCCTCGGCCTGACCTTCCAGACCGCCGACGGCCCGGTGACGGCGCTCACCGGCGTCGATCTCAATGTCGAAAAAGGCGACTTCGTCTCCTTCATCGGTCCGTCCGGCTGCGGCAAGACGACCTTCCTGCGCGTCATCGCCGATCTCGAAAAGCCGACCTCCGGCGCGATCACCGTCAACGGGCTCTCGCCCGAAGAGGCCCGCAAGCGCCGCGCCTATGGCTATGTCTTCCAGGCGGCCGCGCTCTATCCCTGGCGCACGATCGAGAAGAACATCGCCCTGCCGCTGGAGATCATGGGCTATTCCAGGGCCGACCAGAAGGCGCGCATCGAGCGCACGCTCGATCTCGTCAACCTGTCGGGCTTCGGCAAGAAATATCCCTGGCAGCTTTCCGGCGGCATGCAGCAGCGCGCCTCGATCGCCCGCGCGCTGGCCTTCGACGCCGATCTTCTCCTGATGGACGAACCCTTCGGCGCGCTCGACGAGATCGTGCGCGACCATCTCAACGAGCAGCTCCTGAAACTGTGGGCCGCCACCGAGAAGACGATCTGCTTCGTCACCCACTCGATCCCCGAGGCCGTCTACCTCTCGACGAAGATCGTCGTCATGAGCCCCCGCCCCGGCCGCGTCACCGACGTGATCGAATCGCCCCTGCCGAAGGAGCGCCCGCTTGGCATCCGCGAAACCCCCGAATTCCTCGAAATCGCCCACCGGGTGCGCGAGGGGCTGCGCGCGGGGCACAGCTATGAGGAGCACGCCTGATGAAGCTTTCCTATGTGCTCTGGCTCTTCGGCGCGACGGCCGTGTTCATCAGCGCGGCGACCGCTTCGCGCGCCTATATCGGCACCACGAACATCCTCTACCTCCTGTTCTCGCTGGCGCTCTATGTCGTCGGCAACCTGATGATGCTGAAGCTGATGCGCGAGGGCGGGCTCGGCATTGCCATTTCGCTTTCCGCCGTCACCCAGCTCCTGCTGATCAACGTCATCGCCTTCCTGTTCTTTGGCGAACGGCTCAGCGGCACGCAGCTTGCCGGCGTCTGCCTCGGCGTCCTGGCAATGGGGCTGATGCTGCTGCCCTCCCCGGCGAGGAGCTGAGCCATGGCCGAACCCGGCTTCCTGAGAGACCGCCTGCTGCCGATAGGCACCGTCGTCCTGGCGCTCGTCGCGCTCTGGTACGTCTTCGTCGTGGTGCTGAACGCGCCGTTCGAGCGCGACACGGCCGCGCGGGCGGGAACCACCATCGGCTTCATGGAGCTGTTGCCCAAGACCATGATGCAGGAGCGGCCCGTGCTGCCGGCGCCGCACCAGGTCGTCGCCGAGCTCTGGGATACGACCGTCAACAAGGCGGTCACCTCCAAGCGCAGCCTCGTCTATCACGCCTGGATCACGCTTTCGGCCACGCTGCTCGGCTTCGCCATGGGCGCCGCGCTCGGCATCCTGCTGGCCATCGCCATCGTGCACAACCGGGCGATGGACCGCTCGCTGATGCCCTGGGTCATCGCCAGCCAGACGATCCCCATCCTCGCCATCGCGCCGATGATCATCGTTGTCCTGAACGCCGTCGGCATTTCCGGCCTGATGCCGAAGGCGCTGATCTCGACCTATCTCTCCTTCTTCCCCATCGTCGTCGGCAT
>CAMLOC010000682.1 GCA_946481465.1 uncultured Shinella sp.
GCCCCGCGATCAGTGCAGCTATCGCGGCGAGGAAGGCGAACTACAAGGAGATCGGGGGCGCGTTCAAGACGATCAATGACGAGATCAAGTCCGGACATCCGGATTTCAACAGCGTGCGCCCGCTCGCAAAGGACATCGCCGGCCGCGCGGCGCTTCAGCTCAAGCATTTTCCCAAAGGAAGCGGGCCGGAGTCTGGTGTGAAGACGAGGGCAAAGGCAGCAATCTGGAAAGATTATGCAGGCTTCACCAAGCTCCAGAAGGACATGGTGACGTCGGCCAATGCACTGAACGCCGCTGCAACCGCGCGCGACCTGTCCGCAATGACCAAGGCGCGCACCGCGCTGGGTGCCACGTGCAAGGCGTGCCACGACAAATTCCGCGAGGAGGGATGAGCGAGGTCGCGCCCGCGGTCAGCTCCTCCGCCGCCGTCCGGATATGGGATCTTCCGGTCCGAATCTTCCACTGGTCGCTTGTGGCGCTCCTCGGCGCGGCCTGGTGGACCGCCGAGGAAGGCATGCTCGATTGGCATAGGCTCTCCGGCTACGCGATCCTCGTCTTGCTGCTATTCAGGATCAGCTGGGGCTTCGCGGGTAGCGGAACGGCCCGCTTTTCTTCGTTCGTGCGCAGCCCGGGTGCAACCCTTGCGTTCGCGCGCTCAGACATGTTGCGCCGAAACGCATCGCCTTCGGTAGGCCACAACCCGCTCGGAGGCTGGAGCGTCGTTCTGATGCTGACCCTGCTCGCCGCACAGGTCATCCTGGGGATGTTCGCCGTCGATATCGACGGAATGGAATCGGGGCCATTCTCCTATCTGGTCGAATTCGACACGGGCCGGCTCGCCGCGGAATGGCACGAGCTGAACTTCACGCTCCTGCAGGCGCTCGTCGTTCTGCACGTCGTCGCGATAGCGTTTCACCAGATTTTTCACCGTGACGCCTTGATCAGGGCGATGGTCACCGGGAAGAAGTCGCTCGACGATAAAAGTGCTTCGTCGCTGCGCTTCGCGTCCTTCCGCCGCGCCGTGTTGATCCTGCTCGTTGCAGCTGGCGCAGTCTGGTTCCTGGTCGATAGCTGGGGTCAAGCCTAGCGCCGCGGGCGACCCTTGGTCATGAGTTTCAGCGTGACCGGGCCATCGAGGCCTGCAGCGACCGGAACGAGCTTGCTGAAGGCGGGCTTCTTAGGATCGATCATCGCGTTCTGCGGGACATTGGAGATGGCGATTTCCATCCGGTTGGAACCGTTACGAAGCGCAGATGTCACGTCGATCGTCCAAGGCGCGCTGATCATCGCCGGCAACGCGCGCCCGTTGACCGTCACCAGCGCCATGTCGTGAACGCCCGCCAGCGTGAGCTCGACTCGATATCCCGGCCGCAGCCACCCTCGAGGCAATGTGAAATCGCGCGTGTAGCGGCCGGTGCCTGCAAAGCGATCGAGGCCGATCACCTTCCAGTCGCCCAGCGAGGCTGCCGGAATGTCGCGCTTGATTTCCGCCCCTCCGGTTCCGTGCCCGCGCGCCTCGAGCAGCCAGCCATCCCGTGGCAGGTCAAGCGTCGATACTGCGGACATCGCGTCTCCCGCTCCCGGCTTTCCGGCAGCATCGATTACCAGCAGCGCGCTTGTTCCCGGTGCAAGCTCGAGCGGCACATCGAGTCCCGAGCCATTTCTCGCCGTTGTCACGAGATCGATCCGGCCCGTCATGGCATCCCATCGCTCCACGCGACCGCTTACCGGGCTCACGAAACTCGCATCGCGCGGCTGCGTGCCGCCATTGTGAATGAAGTACACGCGCCGGCTGCCGAGCCGTCGCTCGACGAAGAACAGGTCCGTACCTTCCTTCTTGAACCGCAGGTTGGAGGGGATGCCGGAACTGCGCAGTGCCGTCCCGAGATTCTCGTCGGGAAGCAGCTGCGCGCCGGCTTTCACTGTGCGCTCCATCGCGCGCTGGACCCTGAGGTCTCGCGCTGCATGATCAAGCAGTCCGGTTTCTCGGCGCGGAATCTCGCCCGTGAAAAAGACCGGCACGCCTTTCTCGGCCAGGTCAGCGATCTGCTCTGCGGCTTCCGCCCGGAGAGAGGCGATGTCGGGAAGCACAAGCGCCGCGAACCGGTGGCCGCCCGGCGTCACCAGCTGTTTTTTCTCAGCGCGGCTCGCGACGAGCCCGTCAAGATTGATGCGGTCATAATCATAACCCGAGGCCAGCAGGCCTGCCGTGCGTTCGCGCCCGGCTTCGCCGCGGCCGTCCATGCCTTCGTAGAAGCCGATCCGATCGTGCAACAGGGCAAGCGGAACGACAGCCTCACCCTGCCGAAGGACGGCATTGAGTCGGGCCATATAGGCCGTCAGGGCCGGAACACCCGCCCAGACGGGATTGGTCTCCTGGAGCATCGTCGAGAAGCCCATGCCGAACGGTGTCGGCTGAAATGCGAACCAACCCGGCCAGCGGTCGGAGTTGAACCTGTAAGTGAAACCGTGAACCGTCTGCGCGGTCACGCCGCTCGCGAACAAGCGGTCGGCGCGTACTCGCAGCTCATCGGGCGTGACCGAAAACGGCCGCTCGCCCCAGACCATCGCCTCCGCCGAGACGATGGGCCTTCCGTAAATATGCGCGGCCGAGCGCGCAAGGCGGAGGAAGTGGGGATCACCCGCATCGTGCAGGTCTTCGGTCTCCGGAATGTCAGCGAGGCCATAGCCGAGCAGCGTGTCGATCGGCGCGCCATGCGCCTGGAATTTGGCCTTGAGACCGTGGGCATGGTTCCACGCAATCCAGGGCTTGATGAAATTGGCGACCAGGATTTCGGAGACAGTCTGACGATAGTCGGCACGAACACGGTCGCCGAGATCGGCATCTCCCGCCGCGTCGAAATAGGGCGGCGAATAATGGGTGCTCCACGCCGTCATCCACCCCGGCTGGACGAGAAAGGGGAGGTAGGGCGTCAGATCATATCCGCGCCGCGCCTGGAACTCGGCGAGAAATGTGTCGCTCCA
>CAMLOC010000683.1 GCA_946481465.1 uncultured Shinella sp.
GCGAGCTTTCGCAATGGTCGGAGGGGCAGGTCTGGGTCAGCCCGGAACGCCATGGTGCAATGACCGGCATCATGAAGTCCCAGATCGACTGGATTCCGCTTTCTGTCGGATCGGTTCGACCGACGCAGGGCAAGACACTCGCCGTTATGGAGGTCTCGGGCGGTAGCCAGTCCTTCAACGCCGTAAACCAGATGCGCATCCTCGGCCGCTGGATGCGGATGATCACCATTCCGAACCAGTCCTCAGTCGCCAAGGCCTATCAGGAATTCGACGCCGAAGGCCGGATGAAGCCCTCGTCCTATTACGACCGGGTGGTGGACGTTTGCGAAGAACTGGTGAAGTTCACCATTCTCACGCGGGATGCTTCCGCTTATCTCACCGACCGCTACAGCGAACGCAAGGAACAAGCGGCCGAATTTGAGAAGCGGGTGGCGTTGCGGTCAATTTGACGGACTTGGGCTAGCGACGAGGGTCCGCTTCGTCGCCATCGCGACCGCGACGAATGCCGCAATACCGATCGGGCCGAGCGCGGCGCTCATGACGAGCGACGCGCCTATGCCGTGCTCCATCGTCGCCGCGAAGGCAAACGGCGCTGCTGCGCCGGCAGCCAGACGTGAGGCCGCCATCTTGTCGGTGAGGGCGCCGTACCCGTCCGAGCCGAACAGGTAGAGCGGCAAACTGCCCTGGGCGATGCTGTTGATGCCCGATCCTAGGCCAAGGCAAATCGAGAAGACGACCGCGCCGGGGAGCCAGTTGCCGGACAGCGCCAGGATGACGACGGCGGCGCTCCCGAAGCCAAGCGCTCCGAGCATCGGCACCATATGCGCCAGCATCGCTCCATCGCCTTCAAGCCGAATTGGACCAAGCACGCGAAGGCGGCCCCGTTCCGCCGCAACGACGAGATGCTCTCTGTGATGCCGGCCGGCGTCATCATCTTCCCGGGCTCCGGCATCACCGAAACCTTCGCGACAAGGCCCGCCGCTTCGGCATCACCGTCTGGGAACTGAAAGGAGGCGGCGCGTAAGTGCCGTTTTCCTTCGCAGGCCAAGTCTCAAGCCTTGCATTTCCGAGGAATTGTGTACACATTTTCTCGGAAATGGAGTGACGCAATGGCTGAACCTCGACACAACACATCGTCTCCCCGCCGTGTCGGCGTGCGGGAGTTTCGCGGCAACCTGACAGCCTTCCTGCGCCAGGTCGAGGAAGGGCAACGGTTTGTCCTGACGTCCCATCACAAGGTCGTTGCGGAGATCGGGCCGCCTTCCTCCGACGTCGCAATCCGCACGCCGGGCGCCTTGCGCGGCAAGATCAAGCTTGCCGATGATTTCGACGCTCTGCCTGCGGATATCCTGAAGACGATGGAAGACGGAGCGTGAGGCTTCTGCTCGATACCCGCGCGCTGCTGTGGTGGTTGAACGACGACGAGAAACTGGGAGCGCGCACACGTGGCCTGATCAGTGATCCCGCGAACGACGTTTTTGTCAGCACGGTCTCCCTATGGGAGATCACTGTAAAGCTGCGCATCGGCAAGCTCGATGCGGACATCACTGAAATTCTCGGCATTCTCCCCGAGCAAGGGTTCCAGCGCCTCGATATCGCCGATGCTCATTTGGTCGCGCTGGCTGCACTGCCGATCCACCATCGCGATCCGTTCGACCACCTGCTGATGGCGCAGGCGGTCGCCGAGGATGCGCATTTCGTTTCCGAGGATCAATACGTGCCGCTCTATGGTGTTCCGTTCCTGACCTGCTCGGATCCCGCGGCATGACCGCAGCCAGGGCTTGCGCGGGCGATCATGGCGTTCAACCCAATTCCTGCGCGAGCCCGATGAGAAGCCCTTCGGGTCCACGGATGTAGCAGAGCCGATAGACGTCTTTGTAGTCTACGATGTCGCCGACAAGCTCGGCGCTATGGGCGCTTAGCCTTTCCAGCGTGTCGTGGATGTCATCGACGGTGAACATGGTACGAAGATAGCCGAGCGTGTTGACCGGGGCGGTCCGGTGGTCTGCGACCACGGCCGGCCTTAGGAAGCGGGACAGTTCGAGCCGGCTGTGACCGTCCGGTGTGCGCATCATGGCGATCTCAACCTGTTGGTTGCCGAGGCCCGTCACCCGTCCGGCCCATTCTCCTTCGACCATTGCCCTGCCTTCGAGGTCGAGGCCCAGTTCGCGAAAGAAGTCGACCGCTGTGTCGAGATTCTCGACGACGATTCCGACATTGTCCATCCGCTTGAGCGCCATCCTGACCTCCCTGGTTTCGCCCCAAGCTACATGGTGTTGCGCGATCCGCCAACGCACAGCCGAGGTGCGGCATGCGGTGGTCAGCGGCCGACCACTTCCAGCCGGCGCCGGCCTGGTCACTCATGCCGGTCGGGTCGCCGGGAGAAGAGAGGCCGGCCGGGAGAAGGGTAGGGCTGTTGGTAGAAAAGGAGAGCGACCATGGCGATGATATTCGTAGGCGGATCACGCGACATCTATGAGCTACCGGAGCCGGCGATAGCGCGCATCGGCGCGATGATCACCGCCGAGCACGGCGTGCTGGTCGGCGATGCGCCCGGCGCTGACGCGGAGGCGCAGAGCCTGCTCGCCGGCTATGGCTACGAGCATGTCGGCGTCTTCTATGCCGGGAGCGAGCCGCGCAACAATCTCGGCGACTGGGCGGCCTATCACCGGCCCGCGCCAGGCGGCGCGCAGGGCTACGCCTTTCATGCCGAAAAGGACCGGGAGATGGCCCTGCGCGCCGATTACGGCCTGATAATCTGGGATGGCGTCTCGCCGGGCACATGCCTCAACACGCTGCGTCTTGCAGCCGCCGGCTCACCCTGCGTCGTCTACGACACGATGCGCAGCATGAAACTCACGCTCCGCAGCCTTCCCGACTGGCACGAGATGTTGCGCGGTGCTGGCCGGGACGTCCTGCGGCAGGTCGATGCCTGGATGACCGACGACGAACGCATTCTCGCCAACGGATAGTTGGCCGATGG
>CAMLOC010000684.1 GCA_946481465.1 uncultured Shinella sp.
GGCGCAGATGGACCTTGCCTCCGGCATCCGTGCCGCCGAGCGCGCACGCGGCCGCGTCGTCACCGCCGCCGTCAAGGAGATGGCCTTCGACCTGCCGGTGAAGATCGGCGACACGCTCAGCATCTATACGGATATCGTGCGCGTCGGGCGCACCTCGATCACACTGTCGGTCGAGGCCTGGGCGCAGCGCTACCTCACCACCACGCTGGAAAAGGTCACGGGCGCCACCTTCGTCATGGTCGCCCTCGACAAGGACGGCCATCCGACGCCCGTTCCGGTGGAATAGCCGTCGGGAGGGCGACGATGGAGCACACGGCCCCCGATCCCGCCATCTTCGGCCATGTGCGCGTCGTCATCGGCATGGTGGTGAGCCTCAGCCTTGCCCGCCTGCTGACGGGCGTCGCGCTCTTCATCCAGCATCCGGGCAAGCTGAAGCCCTACCCCGTCCATCTCGCCTGGGCCGGATTCCTGCTGCTGTTCCTCCTGCATTTCTGGTGGTGGGAATTCCGCCTGCAGGCGCTGACGACGATCGGCTTCGGCGTCTATCTCTTCCTGATCAGCTATTGCTGCCTGTTCTTCCTGCTTGCCGTTCTCCTGTTTCCGACCACGCTCGACGACTATGCCGGCTACGAGGACTATTTCTACTCGCGCCGCAAATGGTTCTTCGGCGCCTTCGCCCTCGTCTTCGCGGTCGATCTCCTGGATACGGCGCTGAAGGGCAAGGCCTATTTCGGCTCGTTCGGCTATGAATACCCGATCCGCAACGGGGTCTTCATCGCGCTGTGCCTCGTTGCGGCCGTAACGGCCAGCCGCCGTTTCCACACCGCCTTCGTGAGCCTCGGCATCCTCTACCAGCTGAGCTGGATCTTCCGCGCTTTCGACATGCTGGACTGACGGTCAGCCGCGCAGGTACGCCGCCCTCGCATCGAAGCTCAGCCCCGGGAACACCGCGGTTTCCAGCGCGCGCGCCGAAATGCCGAACTGCTGGCGCAGCATGGCGGCGGCAAGCTGGCGCAGGTCCGTCGTCGGCCGCAGGTCGCGCCCGTCGAGCAGGTCGCCGTCGGAAAGCGACGGCCAGTCGCCATAAACCTTGCCGCCCGCCACCGCGCCGCCCGCAAGCACCGCGACGCCGCCCGTGCCGTGGTCGGTGCCGGCCGAACCGTTCTCCCGCGCCGTCCGCCCGAATTCGGTGATCGCCAGGATCGCCGTCTTGCGCCAGACGGCGGGCGGCAGGCCGGCCTTCAGCGTGGTGATCGCCGTCGCGAGGTCCCTGACCGGCCTTGCGAAGCCGCGCGCCTGGCTGAGATGGGTGTCCCAGCCGTTGATCGAGAAGCTGGCGATCCGGTGGTCGGCCGCAAGCATCCCGGCCGTAAGCGTCGCGACGGAGGCGATGCCCGCCGAGCGCTTGCCGTCCGCATCGCGGATCGCGTCCGACAGCATGTCCGTCGCCGTCGCCTCACGCAGCGCGGCCGCAAACAGCGGGTCGTTGCGGTAGAGCCGGACGAAGAAGGCCTCCTCGTCCTCGGCCAGCGCGAGGTCGGCCCGCGTCGACCAGACGTCGACCGGATTGCCGCCCGAAAGGATCAGTTCCGCCGTGGTGGTGACGTCGATGGCGCGGCGGTCGGCCGGCCGCGGAATGGCGGCGATCGTCCGGTTGAGCCAGCCGGTGCGCTCGTCGCGCACCGCCGCGCCGCCGCTTTCCAGCATGTCCTGCCCGTCGAAATGGCTGCGGCCGTCGCGATAGGGCGTCGAGATCGCATGCACGAAGCCGAGCTCGCCCGCCTTCCACAGCGGCATCAGGTCCGCCGCGGCGGGATGCAGGCCGAAGAAGCCGTCAAGATCGAGAAGTCCCTTGTCGGCGCCCCGCGCCAGCGTCGGCCGCAGCACCTTCAGCGCCGGATCGCCATGGGGCTGCACCAGCGCGAGCCCGTCCATCGCCCCGCGCAGCACGATCGTCACCAGCCGGTTGTCGCCTGGCATGGCCGCGAAGCTGACGGGCGTGACGAGCGGCGAGGCCGCCAGGCAGCACGCGCCGGACAGGAAGGCTCTGCGGTGGATCTCGCTTGCCATGCCCGCTCCTAACGCCGGTTGAACTCGGGGGACGCCAGCACCATTGCCAGCCCCACCGCGCGGTTCGGCGCCCGCGCCACGGTCTCGATCGTGTCCGCCCGCGCCGAATCCGCCATCGTCGCCTCCAGGAAGGCGCGCGGATCGGCGTCGCCGCCGAAGCGCGCCACGAGCCGCCGCGCCCAGGCGATGCGCTCGGTGACCTGGCTGGCGGTGATCCAGGCGGAAAGCCCCTCGTCCCAGCCCGCCGGGCTCGGCGCCGACCAGATCGGCTGGCCGAGCCGGCCGATAATGCCGACGGACAGCGGATTGGCCGTCAGCGCCGGCTTGCCCTCGGCGGTCATCATCATCACGTCGGCGAGCGCCGCGACATCCGCCGCCGGCCGGCCGCCGCCCTTCTTCGCGCCGTCGCCCGGCGCGAGCGCCTCGGCCGGCACGTCGAGCGCGCGCAGGGCGGCAACGACGAAATCGAACGGCTGGCGCGCCTTGCGGCCCTCCTCCTGCCAGCTTCGCGGGTGGTCGAGCATCGCCCGGTAGACGTCGAGCAGCCGGCCGTCGCTGCGCTTCCACGCCGCCGCCATGGCATCCACCACCGCGTCCGGCGGATCGTCGGCGATGAAATGCACGACGAGCTTGCGGCAGATGTGGCGGCGCGTCTCCTTGCGCGCGGCAAGGTCGTCGAGCAGCGCATGGATCTGTTCGATATCCCGTCGCTTGCCGCCGTAGTCGCGCCCCAGCACCCGGTAGGTGCCGGGCTCGGCCGAGCGCGGGCGGAAGGCGGTCTCGTAGACCGGCGCGCGATACCACAGCCCGGTCAGCAGGTAGGCCGCCGCGCGCACGTCCTTCTGGCTGTAGCCGCTGCCCGCCCCCATCGTGTGCAACTCGATGAGTTCGCGCGCCAGGTTCTC
>CAMLOC010000685.1 GCA_946481465.1 uncultured Shinella sp.
CGCATCCAGAAGGAGCTCGGCGTGACGACGATCAACGTCACCCATGACCAGCGCGAGGCGCTGGTGGTGTCCGACGAGGTCATCGTCATGGACGGCGGGGTGATCCAGCAGAAGGCGCGCCCGGTCGACGCCTACCGCACGCCCTCCAATGCCTTCGTCGCCAATTTCATCGGTGTCACCAATTTCATCGAGGGAAGGGTGGTCGAGCTTGGCGGGTCGCGCGCGGCGATCGAGGCGAGCGGCCTGCGCCTTGCCGGCCTGGCGGCCGACGAAACGCTTGCGGCCGGGAAGGCCTGCGCCGGCGCCGTGCGTGCCGAACAGATCCGCGTCGCGCCGAAGGACGGCCGCCTCGACGGCCTCGAGACCGTGGTCGAGGGCCTGGTGGCCGACTGCATCTTCGAGGGCGAGCGCGTCGTCTATGAAATCCGGGTGCCGCAGCTCGGCGACGTCATGATGCGCGTCTTCGACCACGATCCCGAATCCCATCTGCAGTTCGGCCCGGGCGACATGGTTCGCCTCGGCTGGAATGCAAGGGACATGCATGTCTTTGCAAGATAACCAACGAAGGCTGAGCCAGAGGAGAACGCGTAATGTCGCATGATAAACTTTCGTCCCTGCAGATCCGTCGCCGCACGCTGCTGGCGTCGATGGCCGCGGCCGGTGCGTCCGCAGGTCTTTCGACGCTCGGCGTCAGCCGCGCCTTTGCCCAGGAGCCCGAGAAGCCGGCCGAGATCATCGTCCGCGCCTGGGGCGGCAGCTGGGTCGACGCGCTGAAGGCCGGCGTTTCCGACAGCTTCACCAAGGCGACCGGCATCGCGGTACGTCACGACCTCACCGAGGACAACGAGATCCAGCCGAAGGTCTGGGCCGCCGTCGCGCAGAAGCGCGTGCCGCCGATCCATGTCAACTGGGACACGACCACCAATGCCACCAAGTCGGCGTTGCGCGGCGTGACCGAGGACCTGTCGGATCTGCCCAACCTCAAGAACACCACCGACCTTGCCAAGCCCGTCGGGCTCGACGGCTATCCGATCGTCAACACCTACGGCTACGTCTATGTGCTGGCCTATCGCCCCTCGGCCTTCCCGAACGGTGCGCCGAAGTCCTGGAAGGACCTGCTCGATCCGAAGCTGAAGGGCCGCATCGCGCTCTACAACGACGGCATCGGCTTCCACTTCCCCGCCCAGGTCGCCGGCGGCGGCAAGCTGGAGGATATCCCCGGCAACATGCAGCCGGCCTGGGATTTTATCTCGAAGATCAAGGAGCAGCAGCCGCTGCTCGGCGAGGACCCGGATTTCACCACCTGGTTCCAGAAGGGGGAGATCGACGCCGCCTGCACCATTTCCACCAATGCGCGCGAAGCCAAGAAGAACGGCATCGAGCTTGCCTGGGTGGTGCCGGAAGAGGGCGCCAAGTTCGACACGGACGGCCTGTGGATCCCCAAGGGCCTGCCGGAAAACGAACTCTACTGGGCCAAGCAGTACATCAACCATGCGCTGACCAAGGAAGCCCAGCAGGTCTGGCTCGACGGTCTCGGCCTGCCCGGCGTCGTGCCCGGCCTCACCCCGCCGGCCGATCTCGTCGACGACCCGTCCTATCCCACCACGGAAGAGGCCTTCAAGCACCTCATCCGCATCTCGTCCAAGGTGCAGGTCGAGAACGAGAGCCAGTGGTTCGCCAAGTTCAAGGAAATCATGCAGGGCTGAGGCCCTCACTGCCCGCCGCGACAATGAGCGGCGGGCCATCTCCTTTCGTTAAGAGGATCGGTTGATGCGCGCTCCCCGTGCCGCATATCCCGTGACATGGCGTGTCATGGATATGCTCGAACGCCTTGCGGCCGCCGTCTGGCCATCGAGTTTCCAGCGGGGCCTGCCCTATCTCATGCTGCTGCCGGCCCTCGTGCTGGTGGGGCTCCTGGTGCTCGGCCTCGTGCAGATCGGCGATACCAGCCTGAGGGTGCTCGACACCAACACGTTCCTGATGTCGGAGACCTATACGCTCGCCAACTACCAGCGTGCATTGACGGAGAGTTTCTTCGCGACGGTCGCCGGCCGCAGCCTGATGGGCTCGCTGATCGTCACCGTCGTCACGCTGCTCTTCGCCTTCCCCTATGCCTATCTGATGGTGCGCACGCCCTCCTCGGCGCTGCGCAAGTTCCTGCTGGTCGCGCTCTTCCTGCCGTTCTTCATCGGCCAGGTGGTGCGCGCCTATGGCTGGCTCATCATCCTCGGCAACCAGGGCATGGTCAACGAGGCGCTGGGGCTCGTCGGCGTGCCGCCCATGCGGCTGCTCTACAATTATCCGGCCGTGCTGTTCGGCCTCGTGCAATACATGCTGCCCTTCGCGGTGCTGATGCTCGCCCCGGCGCTGACGGCGATCCCGAGCGAACTGGAGGCCGCTGCCGCCTCGCTCGGCGCGGGCTGGGTGCGCACCTTCCGCCATGTCGTGCTGCCCCTGTCCCGGCCTGGGCTGGTCGGCGCGGGCCTTGTCGTCGTCACGCTGTCGCTGACGGATTTCGCCATCCCCGCGATCCTCGGCGGCGGCACGCAGGATTTCATCGCCAACGCCATCTACGACCAGTTCTTCCGCACCTCCGACCAGGGGCTCGGCGCGACGCTGTCGCTGATGCTCGTCGCCATCGGCTCCATCCTCGTCGGCGTCGTCTTCATGCTGTTCGGCGCGGGCACGCTCGCCATGGGGGAGACGCGCAAATGACCGGCAGCCGCAGCAAGTCCGTCGTGCTCTGGACCTTCGTCATCACGGCGCTCCTCATGCTCTCCGCGCCCACCATCGTGGTGCTCGGCGCGTCCTTCACGGCCGGCAACATCATCACCTTCCCGCCGGACGGCCTGTCGCTGAAATGGTACGGCGCGATCGCGCAGGCGAGCGATCTCCGGCAGGCCTTCCTGCGCTCGCTGATCGTCGCCACGATCTGCACCGTGGTCGCCATTCCCGTCGGCACGCTCGCCGGC
>CAMLOC010000686.1 GCA_946481465.1 uncultured Shinella sp.
GAGTTGGATTTGAACCAACGTAGGCTGAGCCAACGGATTTACAGTCCGTCCCCTTTAACCACTCGGGCATCCCTCCATATTCCGTCGGGATCAAGCGACCAGTATCGACCGGCTGGCAGTGCCTCGTGGGCGGCGCCTTCGATCTGGCGGCGTATATGACGGGCACAAATCGTCCTGTCAACACGAGGTCACGGAAAAAATTGCGAAAAACGTCATCGTCCCCAGCCGGCGGCCGGACGCCCCGTTTGCGCGTTGCGCGCGACATGCTCTATAAGGCCGCATGAGCAAAGACGATCCCGGCGGCAAGTCCGCAAAAGACACCCATTACGCCAAACTGCGCCGCGCGCACCGCGACCAGCGGCGCGAACGCGGCGAGATTCCCACGCCGAAGGACGACCGCCGCCGCAAGCCGGCGGACGGCTGGAAGGCTCCCACCCTCGCGCCCGACCAGGTCCATCTCTACGGCCTGCACACGGTGCGCGCCGCGCTCGACAATCCGCAGCGCAAGATCATCAAGCTCTCGGTGAGCCAGAACGCCGCCCTGCGGCTGGAGCTGCCGGATTTCTCCACCCTGCCCTTTCCGGTCGAGACCGTGCTGCCATCCGACCTCGACAAGGTGCTCGGCCCGGAGGCGATCCACCAAGGCGTGATGCTGGAGACGCGGCCCCTGCCCGTGCGCCGCCTGGAGGCGCTGAAGGACAGCCCGCTGCTGCTCGTGCTCGACCAGGTGACCGACCCGCACAATGTCGGCGCCATCATGTGTTCGGCGGTGGCCTTCAATGCCGGCGCCGTCATCACGACGCAGCGCCACTCGCCGACCGAATCGGGCGTGCTCGCCAAGACGGCCTCCGGCGCGCTGGAACTCATTCCCTATATCCAGGTCACCAATCTCGCCGACGCGCTGGAGGAGCTGCACAAGCTCGGCTTCCTGACGATCGGCCTTGATTCGGAAGGCCCGGAGCCGCTGGAAGGCACGCTGTCCGGCGACCGTATCGCGCTCGTCATGGGTGCGGAGGGCAAGGGCCTGCGGCAGAAGACGCGCGCCACCTGCAAGGCGCTCGCCCGGCTCGACATGCCCGGCGCGATCAAGTCGCTGAACGTGTCGAACGCCGCGGCGATCGCGCTCTACGCCACGCAGCGCCATCTCCTGAGCTGAACCAAACGCAAAGGGCCCGCCGGCTTCCACCGGCAGGCCCTTTGCGTGTCGAAGGACGGCGCTTAGCTGGCAAGCTTCAGGGCGCCGCGATCGTTGATGGTGCGCTCGGCCTCGGAAATCGCCTCGATCTTCGAATCCGGGCTGAGGTTCAGGCCTTCGGCGCGCACCACTTCCACATCCGTGATGCCGATAAAGCCGAGCACGGTCTTCAGGTAGCTTTCCTGATGGTCCATGACCGCTGCCGGACCGGCGGAATAGTGGCCGCCGCGCGTGGAGACGATGATGACCTTCTTGCCCTTGGCGAGGCCTTCCGGGCCTTCGGCCGTGTAGCGGAACGTCTTGCCGGCGACGGCGACGCGGTCGATCCAGGCCTTCAGCTGGCTCGGCAGGGAGAAATTGTACATGGGCACGCCGAGGATGATCGTATCGGCGGCCAGGAACTCGTCGAGCACCACCTTGCTTTCGGCGACCTCGGCGGCGATCTGGGCATCGACCTCTTCCGGCTTCGCATTGGCGGCCATCAGATGGGCGCCGGACAGGTGCGGCAGCGCATTGGCGACAAGGTCGCGATAGGTGACAGTGGCGGCCGGCTGTTCGGCCTTGATCTGGGCGGCGACGGCGGCGGTCAGGCGGCGGGAGACGGAGTGATCGCCGAGAATGCCGGAATCGATATGGAGGATGTTCATGGGTCTGCACCTTCGTTTCGGTTTTGGTGCAAGAGATATGTTCCGAAAACAATCGAGCGATTAGACGGCAAAAATCCAATTGACTGTTTCACTGCGGAAACAATAATTCGCAAAATCGCCGGAGATACCCCATGCAGGACTTGAACGATCTCGCACTCTACGCCGCCGTGGTGCGGCACAAGGGCTTTACCGCGGCGGCCAATGCGCTGTCCGTGCCGAAGTCCAAGATCAGCAAGCGTGTCGCCGCCCTCGAGGAGCAGCTCGGCGTGCGCCTCATCGAGCGCTCGACCCGCAAGCTCGCGATCACGGATATCGGCCAGTCCTTCTACGAGCGCTGCGAGGCGGTGCTTTCCGGCGTCGAGGCGGCGGAAGCCGTGGTCGCGGTCGCCAAGGCCGAGCCCGCCGGCACCGTGCGCCTGTCGATGCCGCCGGGCTTCGCGCCCATGGTGGCCGACGTGCTGCCGGGCTTCATGAAGCGCTATCCCGGGGTGCGCCTGTCCATCCTCACCACCGGCCGCGCCGTCGACCTCATCGAGGAGCGCATCGACATCGCGCTGCGCGTGCGCGACGGCTACGATACCGACCAGTCGCTGATCGTGCGCCGCTTTGCCGGCACGCGGCGCTACCTTGCGGCAAGCCCGCGCTTCCTGGAGCAGCACGGCCCGATCGACCTCGAGACGATCGGCCGCGTTCCCACGCTCTCCATGCAGGAAAACAGCGCCCGGGCGATCTGGACGCTCCACCACCGGAACGGCGACGTCCACGACGTTTCCCATTCCCCCGTGCTGCTATGTTCGGATTTCAACGTGCTGGAACGGGCGACGATCGAGGGCATCGGCCTGGCCCTGTTGCCGGACATGATCGTGGAGCGCGGCTTCCGCAGCGGCTTCCTGACGCCGGTGCTGCCGGAATGGTCGAGCGCGGAATCGACCGTGCACGCCGTCTTCACCTCCCGCCACGGCATGCTGCCGGCCGTGCGCGCCCTCATCGAACACCTCGCGGAAAACCTGCCCCGCTCCATCATGCGCTGCCAGGAAATCGTCCCCACAACCGCGCTGGACAGCAACTGGTCGATCTGACCCGCACCCTTACCCCTTTACAGCGACGGAGAATATGCTA